>JAEZGR010000248.1 GCA_023437255.1 Pseudomonadota bacterium
CGCCGGGGCACAAACGGAACCAAGCCGCGGCCCCCCACCGGGCCGACGCCGCTCTGGCGCACTGGGCGGTGCGCGACGCCCTGTATCGCGCGGAAGAAGCGCTCGACGGTGTGCTCCAGAACTTTCCGAATCGCCCCCTCGCCGTTGTACTGCGCATTCTCACGCTGCCCTTGGGCCGCCGAAGCGCGCCCCCTTCCGACGCCCTGGAGCAGCAGATCGCCAAACACATGGTGCGCCCCGGGCCCGACCGCGACCGGCTGACGCGCAACTGCCACATTCCTGCCGATGAGAACACGTCGGTCGGCGCAATCGAGGCCGCATTGGCCGCAACATTGGCTGCCGAGCCAGCAGAAAGGAAGATCCGGAAGTATCATCGTTCCGGGCGGCTGGCTGGCAACCCCTCCGGAAACGTGCGTGATATTGCTGATGCCGTGTATGCGGCAGGTGGCATTACTCACGAAGAGTACGCCCTGCTGCAACGACGCAATGTTCTGCGCGACCGCGTGATAGCCGTAGACGACTTTCCTCGCGATCTCACCGACCCCGCCGCACGTAGCGATGCCGGCCGCCATCCCGCCTAAGGAACAGACGTCATGGCATTTGAACCCATCTACATCGTTGACGGCACCCGCACACCGTTTCTGAAAGCGCGCAATCGGCCCGGCCCGTTCTCGGCCGCCGATCTCGCCGTTCAGGCCGGGCGGGAACTGCTGCTGCGACAGCCCTTCGCGCCCGAAGACCTCGACGAGGTGATTGTGGGCTGCGCGGCCCCCGCACCCGACGAAACCAACATCGGCCGCATCATTGCATTGCGCCTGGGGTGCGGTCAGAAAGTAGGCGGGTGGACCGTCATGCGCAACTGCGCCTCGGGCATGCAGGCGCTCGACTCCGCGCTGTTGAACCTGCAGGCGGGCCGCGCCGAGCTGGTGCTGGCTGGCGGTGTCGATGCCCTCTCGCGCGCTCCGGTCTTGGTGAGCGACGACATGGTGAAATGGCTCGCCGACTGGAATGCAGCCAAGAACATCGGCACGCGGCTTAAAACGCTCGCGCGGCTGCGCCCGGGGCACTTTGCGCCGGTGCTCGGCCTGGTGCGCGGCCTCACCGACCCCGTGGCCGGCCTTTCCATGGGCCAGACCGCCGAAACGCTCGCCAACCACTTCGGCATCACACGGCGCGAAATGGACGAATACGCCGCTCGCAGTCACGCCCGCACGGTGCGCGCACAACAAGACGATGCCTTCCAGGAAATCATTCCGCTGGTCGACGAGCGCGGCAAGCTGTACGCGAGCGATGACGGCGTGAGGCCCGACACCACACCCGAGAAACTCTCATCGCTCAAGCCGGTGTTCGACCGCCCATGGGGCAACGTCACCGCGGGCAACAGCTCTCAGGTCACCGACGGCGCCGCCATGCTGCTGCTGGCCAACGAGGCCTCGGTACAGAAGTGGGGCTTGCGGCCGCTGGGGCGGATTCTTGACGTCGAGTGGGCCGCACTCGATCCAGCCGTGATGGGGCTGGGGCCTGTTCATGCCGCCACACCCATTCTCGAACGCCACGGCCTGGGCTTGAACGACCCCGATCTTTGGGAAATCAACGAGGCATTTGCAGCGCAAGTTCTGGGTTGCCTGGCGGCCTGGGACGACGACGCCTGGTGCCGCGCGAACCTGGGTCGACCCGCACTCGGCCGCCTCGACATCGATCGCCTGAACGTCGATGGCGGTGCCATCGCCATCGGACATCCGGTGGGCGCTTCTGGCGCCCGTATCGTGCTGCATCTCCTTCAGGCACTGCGCGCCCGTGGCCTCAAGCGCGGCATGGCCGCAATCTGCATCGGCGGCGGCCAGGGTGGCGCCATGCTGCTCGAAACATGGCAACCCGGTTCCACAGGGAGCGAAGTGGCATGAGTACCCCGATTCTCGACCTCCAGAATTTCGACTGCCGGCTCGATGAGGCCGGTGTCGCATGGCTGGGCATTGATTGCGCAGACTCGTCAGTCAACCGGTTGTCGCGGGCCGTGCTGGCCGAGTTCAACACCGTACTCGATCACTTCGAGCGCAATCGCCCGGCCGGGCTCGTGATTCATTCGCTGAAAGAAAGCGGATTCATTGCCGGCGCCGACATCGACGAGTTCGATACGGTCACCACGCCCGACAGCATCACCGAACTGATCCGCCGCGGCTGGAACACCTTCGAGCGCCTCGAAGGCGTGCACTATCCCACCCTTGCCTTGATCCACGGGCACTGCGTCGGTGGTGGTCTGGAACTCGCCCTCGCCTGCCGTTACCGGCTCGGCGTCGATCAACCGAGCACCAGCTTTGCGCTGCCTGAAGTGCAGTTGGGCATCTTCCCCGCCTGGGGCGGCATGCAGCGTTTGCCGGCCCTGATCGGCGCGCCCACGGCGCTCGACCTGATGCTCACGGGCCGCAGCGTCGATGTGCGCAAGGCGGCGCAGCTGGGCATCGTCGACGCTCCGGTCCCGCCGCGGCTCAAGATGCAGGCAGCCGCACGGCATGTCCTGTCGGGCAAACCGGCACGCCGCTCTCGCGGTCTGGGGCGATTGCTCAACCACAAGGCGCTGCGCCAGCTCGTCATGAAGCAGATCACCAAGAAGGTGAACGAGCGCGATCCGTATCTGCACTACATGGCGCCGCGCGCCATTCTTGAAATATGGGCGCGGCACGACGGCAACCCCCTGGCGGCCCCGTTGCTCATGAGCGAACTGGCGCGCTCCGATACCGCCCGCAATCTTCTGCGAGTCTTTCGGATGCAGGAACGGCTCAAGGCCTTCGGCCGGCCCAATGACCGGGCCCATGACATCCGCCATGTCCACGTCGTGGGTGCCGGTGCCATGGGAGGCGACATCGCCGCCTGGTGTGCGCTGAAGGAGATCCGGGTCACTCTGCAGGACCAGGACCGCCAGCGCATTGCCGACGCCCAGGCCAGGGCCAACACCCTGTTTGCGCGCCGTCTCAAGTCCAAACGGCTGCAACGCAACGCCGCAGATCGCCTCATTCCCGATCCACAGGGTCACGGCATCGCCCACGCCGATCTCGTCATCGAGGCCATAACTGAAGACCTGGAAGCCAAGCAGTCTCTGTATACGCGCATTGAACCGCGCATGAAAGCAGACGCCATACTGGCAAGCAACACATCCAGCCTGCCACTGCAGACATTGCAGGCCGGCCTGGATCAGCCGGGCCGATTTGTGGGCATCCATTTCTTCAACCCGGTCGCCAGCATGCCGCTGGTCGAAGTGATCGACACACCCGAGACCGGTGCAGCGGTACGCGCCTCCGCTCTCGCCTTCGTCGGCAAGCTGGGCAAACTGCCGCTGCCGGTCAAGGACACACCCGGATTCCTGGTGAACGCGGTGCTCGCCCCCTACATGCTCGAAGCCATGCACTGCATTGATGAAGGGCTGTCACCCGAAACGGTGGACGAAGCCATGAAGGTCTTCGGCATGCCCATGGGCCCGCTGGAACTGGCCGATACCGTCGGCCTCGACATCGTGGAAGCAGCAGGTCGCCAGTTGTCCGGCGGGCGCGAAGTACCACAATGCCTGCAGTCGCTGCTGTCACGGCGCCATTTGGGGCGCAAGACCGGGCGCGGGTTCTATGTCTGGAAGGATGGCAAGCCCGTCAAGGAAGCGCCTGGCACCCCGCCAGCAGATCTCGCGATCCACCTGATTTCTCCCTTGGTGGCAAAAACCAGAGAACAGGTGGAGAAGGGCGTGATTGCCGATGCGGACCTCGCCGATGCCGGTGTGATCTTCGGTACTGGTTTCGCGCCCTTTTCGGGGGGACCCCTCCACTGGGAACAACGCCGCGCGCCACAGGTCACACCCATTTGATACCATCAAAACATAACAAGATGGGGGTGACGATATGGAACCGATCTGGCATCAGCATTATCCGGCCGGTATTCCCACCGATATAAGCAAGGAAGCCCAGGCCTGCCCCTCGCTCGTGGCATTGTTCGAAGAAAGCTGCGCGCGCTTCGTGCGGCGCAAGGCGTATGTCAGCATGGGGGTCAGCCTCACCTATGGTGAACTCGACGAGGCCTCGCGCTGCTTTGCCGCCTGGCTGCAGTCGATCGGTGTGAGAAAGGGCGACCGCATCGCCCTCATGATGCCAAATCTGCTCCAGTACCCGATCTGCCTGTTCGGAGCCTGGCGGGCCGGCGCGGTCGTAGTGAATGCCAACCCCCTGTACACGGCCAACGAACTCAAGCATCAGCTCGAGGACTCGGGCGCGCAGGTCATCGTGGTGGCCGAGAACTTTGCACACACAGTGCAGGCCGCCATGCCCGGCACCGCCTTGCAGCACGTCGTGATCACCAGCGTGGGAGACATGCTGGGCAAGATCAAGGGGCCGATCACGAACTTCGTGGTGCGCCGGATCAAGAAGATGATTCCGCCCTATTCGCTGCCAGACGCACGCAAGTTCGACGAGATCCTTGTCAGCGGGCGGCAGTGCGGCTACCAACGCCCATCGCTCGGGCACGACGACCTGGCCTGCCTTCAGTACACAGGGGGAACAACGGGCGTGGCCAAGGGCGCCATGCTGTCGCATGGCAACCTGGTTTTCAATGTGCACCAGGCCCATGCCTGGGTAAGGCCTTATCTGGTTGAAGGCGAAGAATGCATCGTTACCGCGTTGCCGCTCTATCATATCTTCGCGCTCACGGCGAACTGCCTGACCTTCGTCAAGCTAGGCGCCAGCAACCTGCTCATCACCAACCCGCGCGATATTCCGGCCTTTGTGAAGAGCCTGGGCAGCGTCAAGTTCTCGGCCATCACCGGCGTCAACACGCTCTTTAACGCCCTGCTCAACAATCCCGACTTCGCGCGGCTCGATTTTTCGAACCTGAAGATCGCGCTGGGCGGGGGTATGGCCGTGCAGGAAACCGTCGCGCAGCGCTGGCTGCAGGTCACGGGCGTGCCGCTGACCCAAGCCTACGGCCTGACTGAAACCTCGCCCGCAGTTTGCATCAACCCCATCGATCGGCGCGACTTCACCGGGTCGATCGGCCTGCCAGTACCCTCCACCGAGATTGCGATCCGCGATCACGCCGACCGCGATCTGGGCATCGGCGAAGTCGGTGAAATCTGCGTTCGTGGGCCCCAAGTCTGCAGCGGCTACTGGAACCGGCCCGAAGAGAACGAAAAAGCCTTTCATGAAGACGGCTTTTTACGTACGGGTGATATCGGCCTGGTCGATGACGACGGCTATATCTATATCAAAGATCGCAAGAAAGACATGATCGTGGTGTCGGGCTTCAATGTGTATCCCAATGAGCTCGAGGCGGTGGCGGTCGAACACCCCGATATCCAGGAAGCTGCGGCAATAGGAATACCCGACGAACACTCGGGCGAAGCGGTTAAGCTGTTCGTGATATCGCGCAATCCCGCCCTGACACAGGAAGAAGTGATTGCGCATTGTCGCAACAAACTCACGCGCTACAAATGCCCTAAAATCGTCGAGTTTCGTGATGACCTGCCGCGCAGCAATGTCGGCAAGATACTGCGACGCGAACTGCGCGAGGCCGAAGCCACCGAAGTAAGCCGCGCCTGACTCACTTCACTCCAGGCCTAACTGTGTACGGCATCGATCCGCCGACCCTCATTATTGTCGTCAGCTTCCTCACTCTGCTTCTTGCAGTGGTCATGGTTGCCATGCGCGCCGGTTTCCCCCGTGACATTCGCGGCATTCGCCAATGGGCGCTGGCGATCGTTCTGTTCGTGGGCTCCACGCCTCTGTTCGGCCAGCAGCACTGGCACCCGTTCATATCGGTAGTAGTAGCGAATTCCCTGATACTAGCGGCCGCACTGCTCATGACATGGGGCATGCTGCGCTTCGTGGGGCGCCCCATACATCATCTGCGCTGGATCGGGCTAGCCATGGGCGCTGTTCTGGCCGCCGTGGCCTGGTTCTCGCTGGTGCAGCCGTCATTCCACACGCGTTTGGTGACAATGTCGCTCACGATGGGAAGCGTGTTTGCCTACCTGGCGTGGCTGCCGCTGCGTTACGGCAGCCGCGGGCTGGGCAGTGTAATCACCTCATTGGCGTTCGGCTACACCAGCGCCAACTGTCTGCTGCGTGTCGTCACCGTGGTTTCGGGCCTCAGCCGGCCCTCCGAGTTGCTCGATTTCAACACGCTGCAGGTGCTCTACTTGGCTTCATTCAATGGCGGGGTACTGATCGGTTCGTTGGGCTTCATCCTGATGGCCAACGAACGACTGCGCAGCATTCTGGAGTTCAACGCCTCGCACGATGCACTCACCGGTGCGCTGAACCGGGGCGCCGTCTTTCGGCTGGCCCATCGGCATTTCGAGCAGTGTCGTGCCACGCGGCGTGCGTTTTCGGTCATGCTGCTCGATCTCGATCACTTCAAGCTCATCAATGACGAACATGGTCACGCAGTGGGCGACCGTGTCTTGCAGAATTTCGCTCTTGGGCTGCAGGGTATCCTGGGGCCACGCAACGCACTGGGCCGCTATGGCGGTGAAGAGTTCGTTGTACTGCTGCCTGACACGAGTCGAACCGAGGCACGCGAACTCGCGCAGCGCCTGCGGGCAGCCATCCAGCCTAGCAAAGGCCTTCCCGACTACACCGTCAGCATCGGATTCGCTTCCATCACGCCCCGCGTGAAAGACATCGACGAGCTCCTGAACGGCGCAGACAAGGCACTGTACATGGCCAAACACAATGGCCGTGACCGCGTGGAAGAATGGGGCTGGAGCACGAGACCGGCCGACGATCCGTTCAAGGGTGCCGCTCGCGGCGTTACACGGGCTACGGGCACACGCTGAGCCGCGCGCCGACAGCGGCCGCTACGCGCCTGATACAGACGAAAAAAATCCGGAGGCCCCAAGGGGCGTTCCGGATTTTTTACTGAAGCACCTGCCGGAAATAAATCCGGCCAGAATGCTCAGATGACGCGTGCGGCTTCGAGCAGACGAACGACGGTCCAGGACTTGTCGCGGGAGATCGGACGACCTTCTGCGATTTCGACGAGGTCACCCTCGTTGTACTGGTTGGTTTCGTCATGTGCCTTGTAGCGAGCAGAACGTACGACGATCTTGCCAAGCACGGGGTGCTTGACGCGACGCTCTACATTCACCACCACGGTCTTGTCCATCTTGTTGCTGACGACACGACCAATGAGGGTGCGCTGGCGCTTGGCCGGTGCAGTGGTTTGGGTTTCGCTCATTTTACTTTCCTGCCTTCTCAGCCATCACGGTACGGACGCGCGCGATATCGCGACGCACTTTGCCAAGCTGGCTGGTATTGGAAAGCTGCTGAGTGGCACGCTGCATACGCAGGTTGAACTGTGCCTTCAGCAGGCTCTCGAGCTCTTTGCTGAGCTCGGTGGCATCTTTGGAACGGAGTTCGCTGGCTTTCATGAAGACTCCTTATGCACCAGCCTGACGCGACACGAATGTCGTGCGGATGGGCAACTTGGCGGCGGCCAGGCGGAACGCTTCGCGAGCCAGAGCTTCGCTGACGCCCTCCATTTCATACAGCACCTTGCCGGGTTGGATTTCGGCGACCCAGAATTCCGGATTACCCTTGCCGTTACCCATACGGACTTCGGCCGGCTTTTGGGAGATCGGCTTATCGGGGAACACACGGATCCAGATACGGCCACCGCGCTTGATGTGACGGTTGATCGCACGACGGGCGGCTTCGATCTGACGGGCGGTCAGGCGGCCACGGTCGGTGGCCTTGAGGCCGAATTCGCCGAACGAGACCTGTGCGCCGCGCGTAGCCAGACCGGTGTTGCGGCCCTTGTGCTCTTTGCGATACTTTCTGCGTGACGGTTGCAGCATGTTTTATTCTCCTTCTGGCGCCGGAGCAGCCTCGGGCCTGCGGCCACCACGACCACGCCCACCGGGGCGACGGCCATCGGGACGCTCGCCACGGGGTGCGCGACGCGGACGACGCTCTTCATCGCGAGGAGCAGCGGCCTCAGGGGGCATTTCGCCGTTAGGCAGCATGTCGCCCTTGTAGACCCAAACCTTGATACCGATGATGCCGTAGGTGGTCTGGGCTTCGGACGTGCCGTAGTCGATGTTGGCGCGCAGGGTGTGCAGGGGCACACGGCCTTCGCGATACCATTCGGTACGTGCAATTTCGATGCCGTTCAGACGACCCGAGCTCATGATCTTGATGCCCTGGGCACCCAGACGCATTGCGTTCTGCATGGCGCGCTTCATGGCGCGGCGGAACATGATGCGCTTTTCGAGCTGCTGAGCGATCGAGTCAGCGATGAGCTGAGCGTCGGTTTCAGGCTTGCGGATCTCTTCGATGTTGACGTGCACGGGCACGCCCATCAGGCGCTGCAGGTCACCCTTGAGGTTCTCGATGTCCTCGCCGCGCTTGCCGATCACCACACCCGGGCGTGCCGAGTAGATCGTGATACGTGCATTCTTGGCAGGACGCTCGATGACCACACGGCCAACCGAAGCGTTCTTCAGCTTCTTCTTGAGGTATTCGCGAACGCGAATGTCTTCGCCCAGCATGCTGCCGAACTGCTTGTCGTCGGCATACCAGCGCGAGCTCCAGTTACGGTTTACCGCGAGGCGGAAGCCAATCGGATGTATTTTCTGTCCCATCGTGACTCCTTAAGCACCGACCTTGACCACAATGTGGCAGGTCTGCTTCTCGATACGGTTACCGCGGCCCTTCGCACGGGCGGAAAAACGCTTCAGCGACTGGCCCTTGTCGACGTAGATGGTCGTGACACGGAGTTCATCGATGTCGGCGCCGTCGTTGTGCTCGGCGTTTGCAATGGCGGACTCAAGAGCCTTCTTGAGAATGCCGGCAGCCTTCTTGGGCGTGAATGTCAGGATATTCAGCGCCTGAGCAACGCTCTTGCCACGGATCAGATCCGCAACGAGGCGTGCCTTCTGGGCCGAGATACGGACACCACGGATAGTTGCTGTAGTTTCCATCTCTTACCTCCGGGCCTTCTTGTCCGCAGCGTGGCCCTTGAACGTACGGGTCAGCGCGAACTCGCCCAGCTTGTGGCCTACCATGTTCTCGTTGATGTAAACGGGAATGTGCTGGCGGCCGTTATGGACGGCGATGGTCAGCCCAATGAATTCGGGCAGGATAGTGGAACGGCGCGACCAGGTCTTGATCGGCTTCTTTTCTTTGCCCCCGACAGCAGCATCGATCTTCTTCAGAAGATGCGCGTCGACGAATGGGCCTTTCTTGATCGAACGTGACATAGTGTTCGCCCCTTACTTGCGCTTGCGACGCGAAACAATCATATTGTTCGTGCGCTTGTTTCGACGGGTGCGGTAGCCCTTGGCAGGCGTACCCCACGGGCTGACGGGCTCGCGACCTTCGCCAGTGCGCCCTTCACCACCACCGTGCGGGTGATCGATCGGGTTCATGGCAACACCGCGAACTGTCGGGCGTACACCGCGCCAACGCATTGCACCGGCCTTGCCGATCTGGCGCAGGCTGTGCTCTTCGTTGCCGACTTCACCAATGGTGGCACGGCAGTCGATGTGCACACGGCGCACTTCACCGGAGCGCAGGCGAACCTGAGCGTAAGTGCCTTCACGTGCGAGCAGAACGGCGGATGCGCCGGCCGAACGGGCCATTTGCGCGCCCTTGCCAGGCAGCATCTCGATGCAGTGAATAGTGGCACCAACCGGAATGTTGCGGATGGGCAGCGTGTTGCCGGCACGGATGGGGGCGTCCTGACCAGAGATCAGGGTGGCGCCAACTTCCAGGCCACGCGGAGCAATGATGTAGCGACGCTCGCCGTCGGCATAGCACAGCAGTGAAATATGCGCAGTACGGTTGGGGTCGTATTCGAGACGCTCGACCTTGGCAGGAATGCCGTCTTTGTTGCGACGGAAGTCGACAATACGGTATTGCTGCTTGTGGCCGCCGCCACGATGGCGAACAGTGATGTGACCGTTGTTGTTACGGCCCGAACCACGCTTCTTCTTTTCGAGCAGACCGGCGTACGGTGCGCCCTTGTGCAGGTCGGCAGCGACTACCTTGATCATGCCGCGGCGGCCGGCCGATGTGGGTTTGACTTTTACGAGTGCCATTAGTTCACCTCAGTAAAGTCGAGTTCCTGACCGTTCTTGAGCGTGACATAAGCCTTGCGCTCGTTACGGCGGCGACCGATAAAGCGGCCGAAACGCTTTTCCTTGCCCTTGCGGTTCAGGACCTGCACCGACTCGACTTCAACCTTGAAGAGGAGTTCGACAGCGGCCTTGATCTCGGGCTTGGTGGCGTCGGCAGCGACGCGGAAAGCGACTTGCTGGTTCTTTTCGGCGACGAACGTGGCCTTTTCGGTCACGACGGGCGCCAGGATGACTTGCATCAAACGTTCGGCGTTCATCCCAACATCTCCTCGAGTTGAGCGATAGCCGGCTTGGTGATCAACACTTTCTTGTAGTGGATCAGCGAGAGCGGGTCGGCATAGCGCGTTTCGACCACGGCAACGTGCGGCAGGTTGCGCGTTGCGAGGTAGACGTTCTCGTCGAGCGTATCGGTAATGATCAGCACCGAGTCGAGCCCCATGCTCTTGAGCTTGGCAGCAGCCAGCTTGGTCTTGGGAGCGTCAACCGTGAAGGTGTCGACAACAGCGATACGATCTTCGCGGGCCAGCTGGGAGAGGATCGCGCGGATACCGGCGCGATACATCTTCTTGTTGACCTTCTGCGAGAAGTTTTCATCGGGCGAGCTCGGGAAAGCACGGCCACCCCCACGCCACAGCGGCGAGGAAGTCATACCGGCACGCGCACGACCGGTGCCCTTCTGGCGCCACGGCTTGCGAGTGGAATGCTTTACCGTCGCGCGGTCTTTCTGCGCGCGGTTGCCACCACGAGCGTTGGCCTGGTAGGCAACAACGATCTGGTGCACCAGTGCTTCGTTGAATTCGCGGCCGAACACGGTGTCGGGGGCGGCAACGGTGGAAGCGGCTTGACCCTGATCATTCAGGAGCTTGAGTTCCATTATTGGGCTCCTTTCTTGGCCGGTGCCTTAACGGCGGGGCGCACGATGACATTGCCATTCTTGTGGCCGGGGACTGCGCCCTTGACCAGCAGAAGGCCGCGCTCGGCGTCGACGCGCACGACCGTCAGGTTCTGGGTCGTCACGGTCTCCTGGCCCAGGTGACCCGCCATCTTCTTGTTCTTGAAGGTGCGGCCCGGATCCTGGCGCTGACCGGTGGAGCCCAGCGAACGGTGCGACAC
>JAEZGR010000273.1 GCA_023437255.1 Pseudomonadota bacterium
GATGCTGCATGCCTTGGGGTCTGCGGGCACCCACGCGGCCGGTCTGTGGGAGTTCCTCAAAGACGCCGCCGACTCCACACAGCTGCACACTGCCCACGCGGCAGCCAGCGGCCTGACCGCAGCCTGGCTCGCACGCGACGGTTTCACCGGCGCCCGGCGCATCCTTGAAGGTGCGCAAGGCATGGCCGCCGGAATGTCGAGCGACGCCGATCCTTCACGGCTCACCGACGGCCTGGGCAGCCGATGGGCAGTGCTCGAAACCTCGTTCAAGTTCCACGCTTCGTGCCGCCACACGCATCCCGCGGCCGACGCACTGCTTGCGCTGATGCGGGCGCACAACCTGAAGGCAGACGATATTTCGCATGTCACCGCCCATGTGCATCAGGGCGCAATCGATGTGCTGGGGCCGGTCGTCAACCCGGCCACCGTACACCAGTCCAAGTTTTCGATGGGAACCGTGCTGGCGCTCATCGCACTGCACGGGCGCGCAGGCCTGGCGGAATTCGACGCTGCACCCAACGCGGCCGATGTCGCGGCATTCCGGGATCGGGTCAGCATGGAGCTCGATACGGAGGTCGACCAGGCCTACCCGGCCCGCTGGATCGGCAAGGTCACGGTACAGACCCGCGACGGCCGCAGCCTGAATGCCCGTGTCGACGAACCCAAGGGCGACCCCGGCAACACACTGAGCCGCGCCGAGATCGAAGACAAGGCCATGCGCCTGGGCACCTACCGCAACGCCGCCGACGAAAACGAAGTGCGACGCATCATCGAGCGCGTGTGGGCAATGGGCGATACGGTGCAGGTCGGGCGCTTTATCGTGGAATGACTGCGCCCGCCAGATAGCGGCCCCGTCAGGCTTCGGCCAGGGCCTGCTTCTGTTCGGCAACCAGGCCTGCGATGCCGGCCTCCGCCAGGTCCAGCAGTTGCCCCAACATTGCGCGGTCGAAGGTCTGCCCTTCGGCCGTACCCTGCACTTCCACAAAGCTGCCGGCCCCTGTCATGACCACGTTCACGGCGGCGCCGCCGCCCGAATCTTCCTCGTAGTCCAGATCCAGCACGGGTGCTTCGCCCACCAGCCCCACGGACACGGCAGCGACATGATCGCGGAGCGGATTCCGGGTGATCGCGCCACTTTCCAACAAGCGCCGAACGGCCAGTGCAGCTGCCACCCACGCGCCCGTAATGCTGGCGCACCGGGTGCCCCCGTCGGCCTGAATCACATCGCAATCCAGATGCAGCGTGCGCTCGCCCAAGGCCTCGAGGTCGAATACGGCACGCAGGCTGCGACCGATGAGTCGTTGAATCTCTTGTGTACGCCCGCTCTGCTTGCCACGGGCAGCCTCACGATCAGAACGGGTATGCGTCGAACGGGGCAGCATTCCATACTCGGCCGTCACCCAGCCTTGTCCTCGCCCTTTCAGAAAGGGCGGCACCTTCTCGAGTAGGCTGGCATTGCACAACACCTGGGTGGCCCCCATGGAGATCAGCACCGACCCTTCCGCATAACGGGTGAATCCGGTCTGAATGCGCACTTCGCGCAGTTGATCGGGGCGACGCCCTGAATGGCGCACACCCGATGCCGGGCCGGAAGAGGAAGAAGTAAGCGACACAGGGCCTCCTGTAGATGATCGGTAAATCCCGATTCTCTCACGCGGGCGCGCACGCCCGAAATGACGCCGGGATTTACAATGACCCCGCTGACCGCAGATCCTTCGCTCAACAAATCAGGAATTCCTCACCATGATACGCAGCATGACCGCTTTCGGCTCGGCCAAGGCCGAAACGGAGCACGGTACCCTCACCCTCGAGATTCGCAGCGTCAACAGCCGCTTTCTCGATCTGAATTTCCGTCTTCCCGACGAGCTGCGCATGCTTGAAACCACCCTGCGCGAACACATCAGCAAGGCAATCACGCGCGGCAAGGTCGATGTACGTGCCAGCTTCGCGCGCAAAGTGCTGCCTGACTCAGCAGCGGTCGATGCGGCAGCGTTGACACGCATGGCCGAGCTTCTGGCGGCTGTGCGAGCGGTCATTCCCGATGTGCAGGCGCCCCGCCTGAGCGAGTTGCTGAACAGCAATGGTCACGGTGAGCCGCTCGACCCGGAAGCTTGGAATGCCATGGCCGCCGACGCCTGTGGTAAGGCGCTGGCCGACCTGCAGGCGGCGCGCGAACGCGAAGGAGCGCGGCTGGCTGAAATCATGGCGGAGTGCGCGCGCAGCATGAACGGCATCGTGCAAGACGTCGAGGCATCGCTGCCGGTCATTCTTGAAGAGCATCAACAAAAGCTCTCCCAACGCCTGAAAGATGCACTGCTGAGCGCGAGCCCTGAGGGTTTCGCGCTAATCAGCGGAGAAGAACTCTCGGCGCGCATCGCACAGGAAACCTCATTGTTTTCACTACGCATCGACGTTGCCGAAGAGCTGGCTCGTCTGCGTTCGCACATTGCCGAACTCAGCCACATTCTGGCGGGCGAGACCGCGGCCACTGGCGCAACACAGCAGAATCGCAAAGGCGGCAGCGCCGGCAAACGGCTCGATTTTCTTTTTCAGGAAATGAATCGCGAAGCCAACACGCTGGGGTCCAAGGCGGGCGCGCTGAGCATGACGCGGGCCGCCATCGACCTGAAGTTGCTGATCGAACAGATGCGAGAGCAGGCGCAGAATATTGAGTGAT
>JAEZGR010000303.1 GCA_023437255.1 Pseudomonadota bacterium
TTCGAGCACGCTGCGGGGCCCCAATGCTTCGAGCGTTTGAGTCAGCGATGTCAGGCGCTCACGCCTGCGCAGCTGCAGGTCTGCAAGTGCGCGATCAAGGGACTGCGCAAGGCGCAGCACATGGCGCCGCTGCTCGGTGACTCTCGGGTAGCTGCGCTCCAGACGCGTGCCGGCCAACGCCGAGCGCGCCGCCGCGCGCTCGAGATTGCGCTGGGCCGCGTGTTGCAGGCGCCGGCTCAGGGCACTCAATTGCTCGCGCTGCTGCTGCAGGCGCTGCCGTGGTGAGACCAGCCCCGCCCGCGCGCGATCGAGTCGCAGCGACGCCCGCTCGATCAGACGCATTTGTCGGGAAGTGAGCGCCTCAAGCGCGCCCGCCATTGCACGCAGACACTCCTCGCGGGGCATGCAGGCCAGTTCGGCGGCCGCCGTCGGCGTGGGCGCCCGCAGGTCGGCAACGAAATCGGCGATGGTGAAGTCGGTTTCATGACCCACGCCGCTGACGACCGGTACCGGGCAGGCCGCTATCGCTCGCGCCAGCGACTCGTCGTTGAAGGCCCAGAGGTCTTCAAGACTGCCCCCGCCGCGCACCAGCAGCAGCGTATCGACTTCGGCGCGCTCACCTGCGACTTGCAAGGCCTGCACCAACGCCGCAGGCGCATCCGCGCCCTGGACCGGCGCCGGATACACAATGACCGGCACATGAGGCGCGCGCCGCGCCAGCGCCGTCAGCACATCGCGCAGCGCCGCGGCCGCCAGCGAGGTCACGACGCCGATGCAACGCGGATGGCGCGCGATCGGCCGTTTGCGCGCCGGATCAAACAACCCTTCCGTCTCAAGCTTCTGCTTCAGGCGCATGAACGCTTCGTGCAGGTCGCCCTGCCCGGCCCTGCGCATGCTCTCGACCTGAACCTGATAATCACCCCGTGGTTCATAAAGTGTGACGGTGACGCGAAACTCGAATCGTTCACCCGCCCGCGGCACGAAACCCACCGCCTGAGCCCGGCCGCGGAACATCACGGCACGAACCGCGGCACGGTCGTCCTTGATGGAGAAATACCAGTGCCCGGATGCCGCCGCGGTGAAGTTGGATATTTCTCCGCGCAGCCAGATACGGGTGAATGAGGCCTCGAGCAGCTGGCCCACCTGGCGATTGAGTTGTGCAACCGTCCAGATCGGTTCCTGGCCGCCGGAGGACACTAATCCGAGGGAAAAATCAAGGCTCATGGTGCTGTTCTGTCCACAGTCATAGGTGAATTGTAAAAACGCCGAAATATCGGGCCTGACGGCGCATCAGATAAAGCATCGCCTGAATAAGGATCCACAAGTCGTTGAATAAAAAGGGGTTTTCTTAAAATCTGCTTGTGGCTGAAAATTGCGCAATGAACCGCAAGCCCAGCGAAAATGCGGCCCTTGGCCATATTGCCCACAGAATTATCCACAGGTTCTGTGGATACCTTCCGCTAAGCCAATAGCCACGCCACTTTCAGGTGCCTGCCCCCGGTTGCGACCACTGGATTGTAGAATGCTGCATCATCGAATTCGCGGAAACTGCAGATGCTCGACTTGATCCACGCCGCCGGCTGGCCGGTATGGCTGCTCATCGCCACTTCCGTGCTCGGTCTGGCCATCATCATCGAACGCTTTTTGTCATTGCGTACGCAACGGGTGCTACCCACACGTCTGCCGGGCCAGGTGCTTGAGCTCGTCAGGCAGCAGAATCAGGAACCCGAAGCCCTCGTGCGGCTTGCAGGCTCCTCGCCGCTGGGCCGCGTGCTGGCAGAGGTCCTGGTGAACCGCGATGAGGCCGCGCCGATCCGCCTGGCCGCCGTCGAAGACGTGGGCAAGGACGTCGCGCATCAGCTGAACCGCTACCTGCCGGCCCTGGCCACGATCGCCGTGGTCGCGCCCTTGATGGGCCTGTTCGGCACGGTCGTGGGCATGATCGAGATCTTCGGCTCTTACACGCCCGCCGGCGGCGACCCCGCCCAGCTGGCCCGAGGCATTTCGATCGCCCTGTACAACACGGCGTTCGGCATCATCATCGCCATCCCCGCCCTGGTCTTCCATCGTTTTTTCCGCTCCCGCGTCGATCACTTCCTGCATCGCATGGAGCGTGAGGCCGGCGCGCTGAGCCGGCTGGTGGATCGCGGAGCTGGCCAATGAACTTCAGGAAGCGCCAGCCCGACGACACGCTCGAGATCAATCTGATCCCGCTGATCGACGTGCTGCTGGTCATCCTCATCTTCTTGGCGGCGACCACATCGTTTCACCGCTACCAGCAACTAAAGCTCAGTTTGCCACGTGCCGCTGCCGAAGCACAGATGCAGGATGCACTGCACATCGCCGTGACTCACGACGGCCTGTACGCAGTTCAGGGCCAGACCTTGCCGGGCACCACGACGAACGATCTCGCGCTGGCACTCAGCCAGGTGCTGGCAGCCAGCGCAGATCCGGCAAACGAAGTGCTGGTGATCGACGCAGACGCTCAGGCCGCCCATGCGGCCGTCGTCCGGGTCATGGAGGCCGCCCGGCAGGCCGGTATTGAACGCGTGCACTTTGCCACACAGGCGAGTCCATGAAGGCACGCCTCGAACGCGCCCTGCACGCTGCCTGGCAAAAAGAAGGGCTGCTGAGCACCCTGTTGTGGCCGCTGTCACGGGTGTATGCCGCCGCCCTCGCATGGCGCGAGGCAAAGTTCCAGCGCCCCGGGCGCATCCACCACGAAACCATTCCCGTCGTGGTGGTCGGCAACATATATGTGGGCGGCACGGGCAAGACCCCGGTCACCATTGCCCTGGTCGAGGCACTGAAGGCGCGCGGCTGGCAACCCGGCGTCATCAGCCGGGGCTACGGCAGCAAGCCGGCAGACAAGCCACGGGTGGGCGCCGGAGCACTCGAGGCTGCGCTCTTTGGCGACGAGCCGGCGCTGATCGCCGCACAGACCGGCGTTCCGATCGCGGTCCACCCTGATCGCGCAGCCGCCCTGCGCCGGCTGCGCCGCCACTACCCCAAGGTAGACGTGGTGATCAGCGACGACGGCCTGCAGCACCTAGGTCTGGGCCGCGATCTCGAGATCATCGTGCAAGACGCGCGCGGTGTGGGCAACGGCCGCCTGCTGCCCGCAGGGCCACTGCGCGAACCCGCATCCCGCCTGCGCTCGGTCGATATCGTCGTGAACAACCTGCTTCCCGGTGAGTCTGCACCCAACGTGCCGACCGGAATGGCGCACGTCATCGACATGCGCCTGGCACCGGTGCGCGTGGAACACCTGGTGAGCGGCGAACAGCTCGCCTGGGCAGACTGGCTGACGAGCCATGGCGACAGCCCATGTGCGGCAGTGGCGGCAATCGGCCGCCCGGAGCGATTCTTCGGCATGCTGCGCACGCACGGGGTCGAATTGCTTGTTGAGCGCCGCCTGCCCGATCACTACGATTACGGGGAATCGCCGTTTCGCGATGTGCATGCGGAGTGCATTCTCATCACCCCGAAAGACGCCGTCAAATGCCGGCGCTTTGGCGACGCAAGACTTTACTGTGTGCACCCTGCCCCGCAGTTCTCGGACCCCGACTGGCTCGAACTGATCCATAGCCTGCTGCAGGCAATTTCCGCGCGTAAACAGACTACGCAGCGCCCCGAGCCGGTAAACTCCAAGCTTTGACACGTTGCGCCGACCCTTGTGTCACCCCGCGCGCAGCAACCACCGCAATATCGCCTACGGCTACAGGATCACGCATGGAATCCCGACTGTTAGACATCCTTGTCTGTCCCCTTTGCAAAAGCCCCCTGAGGCATGACCGGCGGCAGAAGGAACTGATCTGTCGCGCCGACAAACTCGCCTTTCCCATTCGTGACGGCGTGCCGATCATGCTCGAGAGCGAGGCGCGCGAGCTCGACCTTGCCACCGAGGCCGCGCGCGACACCGAATCCGGCAGCACCCCGCAATGAGTTTCATCGCCGTCGTTCCGGCGCGCCTGGCCTCTTCGCGGCTGCCAGACAAGCCGTTGCTCGATATCGCCGGCAAACCCATGGTCGTGCGCACCGCCGAACGCGCCCGGGCGTCATCGGCCAGCCGTGTTCTGGTGGCCACCGACGACACCCGCATTCACGAAACCGCACAGACGCATGGCTTCGAAGCCATGCTCACGCGTACCGACCACGCGACCGGCACCGACCGCCTCGCCGAAGTCGTTGAACGGCTCGACTTGCCCGACGACACGGTGCTGGTCAACGTACAGGGCGACGAACCGCTCATAGAACCCGCACTCATCGATGCCGTCGCCGGCCTGCTCCTGCGCGACACCGAGGCGGCCATGTCCACCTGTGCCAGCCGCATCACGGCACTGGCCACCTTCATGAGCCCCAATGCCGTGAAGGTCGTCTGCGATACCGCGGGCCGCGCGCTGTATTTTTCACGTGCACCCATTCCGTGGCCAAGAGACGCCTTCGCCAATGGCCCCGACGCCCTGCCGCAGAACCTGAACGCCTTGCACCACATCGGCCTTTATGCCTATCGGGCCGGCTTTCTGCGACGCTTCAGCAGCCTGCCGCAGGGGCCGCTGGAACGGTGGGAATCGTTGGAGCAGCTGCGTGCGCTGGAAAATGGGCACGCGATTTCCGTCCACATTACGCCGAGCCACCCGCCAGCAGGGGTCGATACTCCAGAAGACCTCGAGCGCGTTCGGCGCATTTGCGCAAATCAGGTATAACCCGCAAAGCCGCCTGACTTGTCCGGCCATATACTGCATTACTTGTTGCATTGCGGCATAATTCCGAACCATCCATCACCCAGGAGGAATACATGCGTTTGATTCTGCTAGGTCCACCCGGAGCGGGTAAAGGTACCCAGGCAGCCTTCATCACCGAAAAATTTGGCATCCCTCAGATTTCCACCGGCGATATGCTGCGCGCGGCCGTCAAGGCCCAAACTCCCCTCGGCATCGAGGCCAAGAAAGTCATGGACGCCGGCGGTCTCGTGTCCGACGACCTGATCATCGGTCTCGTCAGAGACAGGCTGCAGCAACCTGACTGCCAGAGGGGCTATCTTTTCGACGGCTTCCCCCGCACCATCCCACAGGCTGATGCGCTGAAAGCCGCTGAAATTCCTCTGGATTTCGTCGTTGAATTGGTGGTGCCTGAAGAAAGCATCATCGAACGCATGAGCGGCCGTCGCATTCACCCGGCCAGCGGGCGCTCCTATCACGTCAAGTTCAACCCGCCCAAGGTCGCCGACATCGATGACGTCACGGGCGAGCCGCTCGTTCTGCGCGACGACGACCGCGAGGAAACGGTGAGGCACCGCCTGTCGGTATACCGCGAACAGACCCGCCCACTGGTCGACTACTACCAGAGCTGGGCCGAGACCAACGATCCCGCCGCGCCGGCCTACCGCCGTGTCGAAGGCCTGGGCACGGTTGAAGAGATTCGCGAGCGCATCCTGAAGGCGCTTGAAGCCTGACAGGCATCGTTGGCCATCAGGTTCCGTCATCCAGCATAGAGAGTAGCAATGGAAATCAAGGACAAGGTATTTATTGTCACGGGCGGTGCATCGGGCCTCGGCGCAGGCACCGTCCGCATGCTCGTCCAGAATGGCGGCAAGGTCGTCATCGCCGACGTACAAGACGAAGCCGGTCAGGCGCTGGCCCAGGAGCTCGGCCAGGTCTTCGTGCATTGCGATGTCACGCAAGAAGCCGACGGTCAGGCGGCAGTCGATGCGGCACTCAAGATGGGCCGTCTCTTCGGCCTCGTCAACTGCGCGGGCATCGCCCCGGCCCAACGCACCGTCGGCCGCAAGGGTCCGCACGACCTGGGCCTCTTCCAGAAGGTCATCAGCGTCAACCTGATCGGTACGTTCAACATGATCCGTCTGGCGGCAGCGGCCATGAGCGAGAACGAGCCCGAGCCCACCGGCGAACGCGGCGTTCTCATCAATACGGCTTCCGTGGCGGCCTATGACGGCCAGATCGGGCAAGCCGCCTACTCCGCGTCCAAGGGCGGTGTGGTGGGCATGACCTTGCCCATCGCGCGAGACCTTGCGCAGAGCGGCATCCGCTGCATGACCATCGCCCCGGGCATCTTCGGCACACCCATGATGTTCGGCATGCCGCAGGAAGTTCAGGATTCGCTGGCTGCCAGCATCCCCTTCCCGTCCCGCCTGGGCACGCCCGAAGACTACGCGCGGCTCGTGCACAGCATCGTCACCAACGACATGCTCAACGGTGAGACCATCCGTCTCGACGGCGCCATCCGCATGGCACCGAAGTAAGCAGGCGTCATGGGGCTTTTGCGGTCTGCTGCCACCGTCAGCAGCTTCACGCTGCTGTCGCGCATCACGGGCCTTGTACGCGATGTCCTGATCGCAAGAGCCTTCGGGGCCGGCCCGCTCACCGATGCGTTCTGGGTGGCGTTCCGTATCCCCAATCTGCTCAGGCGCCTCTTCGCGGAAGGGGCGTTTTCCCAAGCTTTTGTTCCCATACTCGGCGAGTTGCGCAGCACGGCCGGCGAAGACGACGTGCGCCGCCTGCTCGACCGGGTTGCCCTGCTGCTGACACTGGTGGTGATGTTCGTCACCGTGCTGGGCATTCTGGGCGCCCCCTGGGTGGTCACCCTCATGGCCAGCGGCCTGCGCGCCGCCGAGCGCCAGGGCGAATTCGAAGCCGCCGTCTGGATGACACGCATGATGTTTCCCTACATCGTCTGCATGTCGCTGGTGGCCTTTGCCTCGGGTGTCCTGAACACCTGGAGCCGCTTTGCCGTTCCCGCCGTCACGCCCATCTTGCTCAATCTGAGCATGATCGGGGCGTGCCTGTTCCTGGTGGCATGGTTCGATGTCCCCATCTACGCGCTTGCCGTGGGCGTCATGGCAGGCGGCGTGCTGCAGCTGGCCGTGCAATGGGCCGCTCTCGCCCGTTTGGGTCTGCTGCCGCGCCTCCTTCGCACCTCGCCTTCTGAAAGCCGGCGCGACCCCATCGTGCGCCGCATTCTGCGGCAGATGCTGCCCGCCATCATCGGCGTGTCGGTGGCCCAGATCTCGCTGCTCATCAATACCAACATCGCCACCTGGCTTGCCCCGGGAAGCGTGACCTGGCTGTCGTTTGCCGATCGGCTCATGGAGTTTCCCACTGCTTTGCTGGGCGTGGCCCTGGGCACCGTGCTGCTGCCCAGCCTTTCGCGCGCCTACGCCAAGGACGACCAGGCCGGCTACAACGCGCTGCTCGACTGGGGCCTGCGCCTGGTGCTGCTGCTGGGCCTGCCGGCGGCCATCGGCCTGGCCCTGTGCTCCGACGCCCTTGTCGCCACCCTGTTCAATTACGGAGCGTTCAATGCCCACGATGTCGCGCAGACACGCGTGGCCGTCATGGCGTATTCGGTGGGGCTCATCGGACTGCTTGCGATCAAGATTCTGGCCCCCGCCTTCTATGCGCGCCAGGACATCCGCACGCCCGTCAAGATTGCCGCCCTGTGCCTGGTAGCCACGCAGCTCCTGAACGCCGCCTTCGTACCGCTCCTGGCGCATGCCGGTCTTGCACTGTCGATCGGTGTCGGCGCCACGCTGAACGCGCTGC
>JAEZGR010000036.1 GCA_023437255.1 Pseudomonadota bacterium
CGGCCTGCTTCGAGCGCCACCTGCTGCTCACGTACGCGTCGCCGGGCAATCTCTTCCTGGATGGCGGTACCCCGGACACGCGTGAAGCCGTCTGCACCGGTCGCCAGCGCCCCCATGTTGAACACACCGATCAGGTGCGCGTCGCAACGCTGCGCGAGCCAGCCCGCGTATTCGAGGATGCTGTATTCAGGGTCTGCGTAATCGATAAATACCGCAATGCTCTTCCATGCACTCATGCTCTGCTCCTGGCGCCTTGGCTCATCCTAGCCTAGAATCGTATCAGGTCGTAAAATGACCGGCACGTGGAACTTCTGGGCAAGCGTGACCCAGCCAACCAATAAGAAAGGGGGCGTCCATGTCGATCGAAGCCACCGTGAGCGCGGCGCTCACGCTCGAAAACTACAACCAGCACCAGTCGGCCCAGCTGAACCTGCTGCGCGAAACGCTCGACACCCAGGCGCGCACGGTCACCGCCATCGTTGAAGCCGCCACACCCAAACTGGCCACCAGCGGCAATCTGGGCACCAACGTCAATACCTACGCGTAAACGGCCGGCAGCGTCAGGCCTTGCCCAGGCGTTCACGCTGATACGTGCCGTCTTGCACGTGACGGCACCATTCCTGATTATCGAGGTACCACTGCACTGTCTTGCGCAAGCCGGTTTCAAACGTTTCGGCGGGCGACCAACCGAGTTCGCGCTGAATCTTGCCGGCGTCGATCGCGTAACGCAAATCATGGCCCGGCCGGTCGGCCACAAATGTGATCAGATCGGCGTAACGCTGCACGCCTGCCGGTTTCTCGGGCCGCAGTGTCTCGAGCAGTTCGCAGATTGCCTGCACCACTTCGATATTGCGCTTCTCGTTGTGGCCGCCGATGTTGTAGGTTTCACCCACCTGACCCTGCGTGAGCACCTGGTACAGCGCCCTGGCATGGTCTTCGACATACAGCCAGTCACGCACCTGATCGCCCTTG
The DNA here is from genome assembly GCA_023437255.1 of Pseudomonadota bacterium. Lineage (GTDB taxonomy): Bacteria > Pseudomonadota > Gammaproteobacteria > Burkholderiales > Burkholderiaceae_B > Yanghanlia. The sequence continues at coordinate 973 of JAEZGR010000036.1, forward strand.
CCATACACGGGCAGTGGCTTGCCCTCGAGGGCATTGAGAATCACCAGGGGAATGAGTTTTTCCGGGAAGTGATAGGGCCCGTAATTATTCGAACAGTTCGTGACCAGCGTAGGCAGTCCGTAGGTACGCCGCCAGGCCCTCACCAGATGGTCGGAGCTGGCCTTGCTTGCTGAATACGGCGAGCTGGGCGCATAGGGCGTGGTTTCGCGGAACAGGTCTTCAGGGCCTTCGAGGTCGCCATAGACCTCGTCGGTGGAAATATGGTGGAAGCGGAACGCCTTTTTCTCGTCTTCGGGCAGCTCACGCCAGTATTCACGCGCGGCTTCGAGCAGCACATACGTGCCCACGATATTGGTCTGAATGAAGGCGGCAGGACCGTCGATGGAGCGGTCGACGTGTGATTCGGCCGCCAGATGCATGACCGCCTGGGGGCGATGTGCACGGAAAACACGCGCCATTTCCGACGCATCGCAGATATCGACCTGCTCAAACGCGTAGCGCGGGTCATCCGAGACTGATAGCAAGGATTCAAGGTTGCCGGCGTACGTGAGCTTGTCGACGTTGACAACGGAATCGGACGTGTCGCGGATGATGTGGCGTACGACCGCAGAACCAATGAAACCTGCGCCGCCGGTGACGAGTATCTTCATGCTGTATAAAAGAAAGTGGCCAAACCTGTGGAAGATAGCACGTTTGCGACAAATTGCCTTGGCTCAAACGACATACAGGAAAACCCTAGCCATGTCAGGGGGTTGGTGTTACAATGCTACTGTTTCAGACGCCTCTGCGGTAACGCAGACCATTCACGCGCTGCGAAGGCTCTTACCTTCGTCTGTCAACCGCGCTTCTATACACGCCCGTTGCGGCGTTGGAGCCTCCGCTCCGCTCCCGGCACATTGCCGCCGATCCGTTCCTTTGAACGCATCTCAGCGCCCCCGTCTTCGGGCATCAGGCGCTTTCGCTCCATCCGCCAGCATGCGGCTCTGGATTCTGTTCGACCACGCAAGGAGAACACATGGCTAAAGAAGAACTTATTGAAATGGGTGGACTCGTCACTGAGGTCCTTCCCGACTCCCGTTTTCGCGTCACCCTTGACAACGGCCACGCCGTCGTCGCGTACACCGGTGGCAAAATGCGCAAGCACCACATCCGCATTCTGGCCGGCGACAAAGTCTCGCTCGAAATGTCCCCCTACGATCTGGGCAAGGCCCGCATTGTCTACCGCCACATCGCCGGCCGCCCTGCCGGAGCTTCGGCCCAGCGCCGCCGCCGCTAGTTCACGCGCCGCGCGCTGAAAACCGCGGCATTACAATTGCTCCACGGCGTCATCGCATCTGGAGCAAGCGTGAAACATAATCTCGACAAAGAATCGGCAACCGGCCCCATCGCCCCGCCCAGCCTGAGCGATCTGCCTGAGTGGGCGCAATTTGAACAGGCGGCCCGCGCCGCGCGCATCGACCCCTCGCGCCTGAGGGTCATCAATGCCGCAGGCATCGACCTCGACACCAGCGGGCAGCATGCCTCCGCCGAACTCAGCGACGCCGCGGAAGCCCTGCTGGCCGCGCGCAACTTCGATGAAACGCGCAAGCAGCTGCTCGAAGGCGGCATCGTCAACCTGACTGAAGAGCGTGCCGCATGGCATAGCGCCCTGCGCGCCCCGGCCACCGTGCCGGAAGTGGCCGCGGAGCGGCAACGTCTCATCGAATTCATTCACACCGCTGACTCAGAGCGCCGCTGGCGCAATATCGTGCATATCGGTATTGGTGGCAGCGACTGGGGCGTGCGGTTGGCGGTGGCCGCCTTCGGCTACGCCGGCACCTGGCGTCAGGTGCATTTCGTGGCCAACATCGACGGCCATGCCATTCAGGGCGGGCTGTCCGGCTTCGACCCCCACGACACCCTCATCGTCATGGCGTCCAAGTCGTTCACCACCGCCGAAACACTCGAAAACGGCAAGCGCGCACTGGAATGGTTGCAGGCGGCGGGCGTGGCCGACCCCTACAACCAGATGATTGCGATAACTGCGCGCCCGGACACGGCACGCGAGTGGGGAATTCCAGACGCCCACATCTTCCGCATCTGGGACTGGGTCGGCGGCCGCTTTTCGCTTTGGTCGGCGGTCAGTCTCACCACCGCACTGGCGGTCAGCGCCGACGTGATCGCGGGCATGCAGGCCGGTGCCGCTGCCATGGACAAGCACTTCGCCGAAGCGCCGATCCACGAAAACGCGCCCGTACAGATGGCGCTCGCCGGCATTGTGAACCGCAGCATACTGGGCTACGGCTCTCTCAACATTGCGCCCTACGACTTCCGGTTGGCCAACCTGGTTCCCTACATCCAGCAGCTTGAAATGGAATCACTGGGCAAATCGGTCGATATCGCCGGCAAGCCGGTCAGCGTGCCAACAGGCCCCGCTGTGTGGGGCATGCCCGGCACCGACGCTCAGCACACCTTCTTTCAGTGGCTGCACCAGGGCAGCGACGGCGCCCCCGTGGATTTCATCATCTGCGCCCATGCCGACCACGGCTGGCCGCAACATCACCGCATTCTGCTTGCGCACTGCCTTGCTCAGCGCCAGGCGCTGTTGCGCGGCAAGTCGTACGACGAAGCCCTGAAAGAATGCCTGGCCGACGGCATGTCGCAGGAACGCGCTGAATGGCTGGCGCGCCACCGCCTGCATGGTGGCGGGCGCCCTTCCAATCTGATCATTCTTCAGCGGCTTTCCCCCTACACGCTGGGGGCGTTGCTCGCGCTGTATGAACTCAAGGTTTTCGTGCAGGGCCTGATCTGGGGCATCAACCCCTTCGACCAGTGGGGCGTGGAATACGGAAAGGTGTTGGCCAAGGGCCTGACCCGGGCGCTCGAGAGCTGCGACCCGATCGACCCCGGCTACGATTCCTCGACCGCCTATTGGGTGGAAAAACTCAGAGGCCCATGCACAGGTACTTGACCACCATGTAGTCATCGAGACCGTAGTGCGAGCCTTCGCGGCCGATCCCCGACTGCTTCACACCCCCGAATGGAGCGGCCTCGTTTGACAGGATGCCGGTATTGATACCCACCATGCCGTATTCGAGCGCCTCGGCCACGCGCCAGACGCGACCGATGTCGCGGCTGTAGAAATAGGCCGCGAGCCCGAACTCCGTGTCATTGGCCATGGCGATCACCTCTTCGTCGCTGCCGAAGCGGAAGAGCGGCGCCACCGGCCCGAAAGTTTCTTCTTTGGCGACGCGCATGGCGGGGGTCATGTTGGCAAGCACGGTGGGCTCGAAGAAGGTGCCGCCCAGGGCGTGCACGCGCCCACCGGTCAGAACTTCAGCGCCCTGTTCCAGCGCATCGTCGATGTGTTCCTGTACCTTGCGCACGGCCGGCTCATCGATGAGCGGGCCCAGGGTCACCCCTGCCTCCAAGCCATTGCCGACCTTGAGACGCCCCACCGCCTCGACCAGGCGGCGAGCAAACTCATCGTACACAGCCTCGTGCACATAAAGGCGGTTCGCGCAGACGCAGGTCTGCCCCGTATTGCGATATTTGCTGGCGATGGCACCCTCGACCGCCGCGTCGAGATCGGCATCGTCGAAGACGATGAACGGCGCATTGCCACCCAGCTCCATCGACACCTTCTTGATGGTGGAGGCGGTCTGCTGCATGAGCTGGCGACCGACCTCGGTGGAGCCCGTGAAACTCAGCTTGCGCACCAGCGGATTGCTGGTCATCTCGCCGCCGATCTCTGCAGCGGACCCCGTGACGACCGAAAAGACCCCTGCCGGCACGCCGGCCTCTTCGGCCAATACCGCCAGCGCCAGCGCCGAATACGGCGTCTGGGTGGCCGGCTTGACCACGATGGGGCAGCCCGCCGCCAGAGCGGCCGCGGCCTTGCGGGTAATCATGGCCGCAGGAAAGTTCCAGGGTGTGATCGCAGCGCACACACCGACCGGCTCTTTGAGTACAACGATACGGGTCGAGGGCGAGGGTGAAGGTATCGTATCGCCGTACGCCCGTTTGGCTTCTTCGGCATACCATTCGAAATACGAGGCCGCATAGGCCACCTCACCGCGCGCCTCGGCCAGGGGCTTGCCCTGTTCGAGTGTCATGATGCGGGCCAGATCGTCGGCATGCTGATGCATGAGCCCGTGCCAGCGGCGCAGGATTGCCGCGCGCTCGCGCGCAGGCATGGCACGCCAGGCAGGCCAGGCCGCATTCGCCGCCTCGATCGCGCGACGGGTCTCGGC
>JAEZGR010000043.1 GCA_023437255.1 Pseudomonadota bacterium
GCTTTCCACGACTACTCGGTCGAAGAGCGCTTCGAGGCCGGGCTGGTGCTCGAGGGCTGGGAGGTCAAGGCCATCCGTGCCGGTCACGTGCAACTCAAGGAAGCCTACATCATCGTTCGCAACGGCGAGCTCTTCATCATCGGCATGCACGTAAGCCCGCTGCCCACCGCCTCGACGCACATCCGCCCCGAAGCCACCCGTACCCGCAAGCTGCTGCTGCACGCAGAAGAGATCAAGAAACTGATCGGGAAGACCGAGCAGCGCGGCTATACGCTGGTTCCGCTGAACCTTCATTACCGCAACGGTCGCATCAAGCTCGATTTTGGCCTGGGCCGCGGCAAGAAGCTGCACGACAAGCGCGACACGGCGCGCGAAAAAGACTGGGCGCGCGAACGTGAGCGCCTGCTCAAGCACGACACCCGCAGCGCGCGCAAAGACGACTGAGCCTGAGCGGCAAGCGCCAGACCCGGGGTTCGGCCCCGTCTTAGCTGCAGTCGGCCCGAATCCCACCACGCACCGCCGCGATCCCCAACGATTCATACAAAAAAAAACCCCGCACCGGTCAAGCTGGCGCGGGGTCGTTGTTCACGTGCGTATAAGGCTTATGCCTGTGCCAGACGCTGCCAGGTGTCGACCACCGTGTCGGGGTTGAGCGACATCGACAGAATGCCTTCGTCGCGCAGCCACAGTGCCAGATCGAGGTGATCGCTCGGGCCCTGACCGCAGATGCCCACATACTTGCCCTGCTTCAGGCAAGCCTTGATGGCGCGGCTGAGCATGAATTGCACGGCCGGATCGCGCTCGTCGAAGTCGGCTGCGAGCAGTTCCATGCCCGAATCGCGATCGAGGCCCAGCGTAAGCTGGGTCATGTCGTTCGAACCGATCGAGAAACCGTCGAAGTACTCGAGGAACTCTTCGGCCAGAATGGCGTTGGACGGCACTTCGCACATCATGATGAGGCGCAGGCCATTTTCGCCACGCACCAGGCCGTTGGCGGCGAGCAGCTCAACCACCCGGCGCGCCTGATCGAGCGTGCGGACGAAGGGCACCATGATCTCGACGTTGGTGAGGCCCATTTCGTCGCGCACTTTCTTCAGGGCCTCGCATTCCATGCGGAAGCACTCGGCGAAATCGTCGGAAATATAACGGGACGCACCGCGGAAGCCCAGCATCGGGTTTTCTTCTTCGGGCTCGTAACGCGAACCACCGATGAGCTTGCGGTACTCGTTCGACTTGAAGTCGGAGAGGCGCACGATCACGGGCTTGGGGTAGAAGGCCGCGCCCAGCGTGGCAACGCCCTCGGCGAGCTTCTCGACGAAGAACGCGCGCGGGGTGGCGTAGCCACGGGCAGCCGACTCGACGGCGGACTTCAGTTCGCTGTCGACGTTCGGATAGTCAAGGACGGCCTTCGGGTGAACGGCGATATTGTTGTTGATGATGAATTCGAGTCGGGCGAGACCCACACCGGCGTTGGGAATCTGCGCAAAATCGAAGGCCAGCTGTGGATTACCGACGTTCATCATGACCTTCAGGCCAATGTCGGGCATTTCACCCCAACGCACTTCTTCGATTTCGGTTTCGATCAGGCCGTCATAGATGCGACCTTCGTCGCCTTCTGCGCACGAAACGGTCACCTCGCGGCCGTTTTCAAGAACGTCGGTCGCGTCGCTGCAGCCCACGACAGCCGGAATGCCGAGTTCGCGAGCGATGATGGCCGCGTGGCAGGTGCGCCCGCCGCGGTTCGTGACGATGGCCGAGGCCAGCTTCATGACCGGCTCCCAGTTGGGGTCGGTCATGTCGGTGACGAGAATATCGCCTGCCTGGACTTTGTCCATTTCAGAGGCGTCGGCCACGACCCGCACCTTGCCGGAGCCGATCTTCTGACCGATGGCGCGACCGGTGACCAAGACGTCGCCGGTGGCCTTGAGGCGATAACGCTCCTGCACGTCGTTGGCGCCTTGCTGCGACTTGACCGTTTCGGGGCGAGCCTGAAGGATATAAATCTTGCCGTCGATGCCGTCGCGGCCCCACTCGATGTCCATGGGGCGACCGTAATGCTTTTCGATGATCACGGCATAACGGGCCAGCTCAATGACCTCGTCGTCGGTGAGCGAGTAGCGATTGCGTTCCGATACGGGAACATCGACCGTGCGTACGGAGTGACCGCTGACGCGCTCGGGGTCGAATTCCATCTTGATGAGCTTGGAACCGATGCGACGGCTGATGATCGGGTACTTGCCGGCGGCCAGCGACGGCTTGAAAACGTAGAACTCGTCGGGATTGACGGCCCCCTGAACAACGGTTTCGCCCAGGCCGTACGAAGATGTGATGAAGACCACATCCTTGAAGCCCGATTCGGTGTCGATGGTGAACATCACGCCTGCGCTGCCCTTGTCGGAGCGCACCATGCGTTGAATGCCCGCAGACAGGGCGACTTCGGCGTGCGCATAGCCTTTGTGCACGCGATACGAGATGGCCCGATCGTTGTAGAGCGAGGCAAACACATGACGGATCTTGTCGAGCACGTCGTCGATGCCGACCACGTTCAGATAGGTTTCCTGCTGACCGGCGAACGAGGCGTCGGGAAGGTCTTCTGCCGTAGCGGAAGAACGCACCGCAAACGAGCCCTGACCGTCGGCGTCTAGCTCGGCAAAGGCCTGGCGGATTGCCTGCTCGAATGCGGTCGGAAACGGGGTGTCGATGATCCATTGACGGATTTCCGCACCGACCGATGCCAGTTCACGCACGTCTTCGGGGTCGAGCGTGCTGAGCTTGTCGGAGATGCGCTGGTCGAGACCCGTGGATTTCAGGAAATCACGAAAGGCCTGCGCCGTGGTGGCAAAACCACCGGGCACGCGCACGCCGGCGCCCGCAAGCTGGCTGATCATCTCGCCGAGCGAGGCATTCTTGCCGCCGACGGAGTCGACGTCAGTCATGCGCAGCTGCTCAAAAGAAACAACGTAAGACATAAAGTCACCTGTAAATGAAAAGAAAGCGTGTTTGCTCAATGAACCACGCTTGCAGCCGCGCCATGGTTCGGAACACTGAGCAAACCCGCCTTTTTAAGGGCAAGCCGGTGACGTTAGTGTTAACCTTGCCGGATTGTACCGTTTTCGTCAGCCCTGTATCACACCTCATGTCCAGCCCAGTCATGGAACGCACTGTGTTTGTCGTCTCTGACAGCACCGGTATCACGGCCGCCACGTTCAGCAATTCCGTGCTCTCGCAGTTCGAACAGGTCGAGTTCGACACGATCCGAATTCCTTACCTCGACAGCATCGAAAAAGCCGAAGCGGCAGTCGCGCGCATCAATCGTTGCGCCGCTGAACAGAACGTGCCGCCGCTGGTGTTCAGCACGCTGGTCGATCCGGCGATTACCGAAACGGTGCGCGGCTCTCAGTGCATCTTCTTCGACCTGTTCGGCACATTCGTACAGAGCATCGAAGAGGCACTGGGCGTCAAGTCCAGCCATTCGGTCGGCCGCTCACACATGGGCGGGCTTTCAAAGCAGTACAACGCCCGCATCGAAGCCATCAACTTCACGTTGGCGCACGACGACGGCCAGTACGTGCGGGGTCTCGACGAGGCCGATGTGATCCTTGTCGGCGTGTCGCGCTGCGGCAAGACACCCACCAGCCTTTATCTGGCCATGCAATATGCGGTCAAGGCGGCCAACTACCCGTTGATCCCCGAAGACTTCGACCGCGGCGCCCTGCCCGCCACGCTCCTGCCCTACCGCAAGAAGCTGTTCGGTCTCTCGATTCAGCCGTCGCGCCTGGCCGAAGTTCGCAACGAACGCCGCCCCAACAGCGAATATGCGTCGCTCAAGCAGTGCCGCCACGAAGTCGCGGCAGCCGAGCGGCTCATGCGCATGGAAAACATTCCCTGGCTCTCCACCACCACCAAGTCGATCGAAGAGATCTCGACCAAGGTGATGACCGAGATCGGTCTGGAACGGCGTCAGTATTACTGATCCGGGGCCTGCCCTTGGGCTGGGCTGTCAGGCTTGCGGGTGCTGGCGTCGCTGCTCGAACAGACACACACCGGCGGCCACGGCCACGTTCAGCGATTCGACCTTCTCGTTTTGCGGTATGCGTATCCGCATGTCCGCTGACGCCAGCAGAGCTGGCGCCACCCCCCTGCCCTCGTTGCCGAATATCCAGGCGGCGCGCCGCGGCAAGCGGGTTTCGTGCAGGGAAACGGCCTGCTCCAGGGCAGTGGCGATAAGCGGTATCTGCAGCCGCTCTCGCAATACCTGAAGATCGAGCCCTTCGTGTATGGCCAGCACAAAGTGCGCGCCCTGCGCACTGCGCAAGACCTTCGGCGCCCACGCCGACACACAACCCGTTGACGCATAGACATCGACAATGCCGGCCGCGGCGGCGGTTCGCAACAGGGTGCCCATATTGCCGGGGTCTTGCACCCGGTCGAGCCAAAGGCTGTTGGCGGTGATGTGGTCGGACACAATGCAATGGGGCACACGCCCGACAAAGATCACACCCTGGCCGTGCACCACGTCGGACGCCGCGCGCATCAGTGCAGGCGTGCACAGCCTGGCCCTGCCCGGTTCGACCGACCGAAGCAGGCGCGCGAGCTCGGGATGATCTTGCCGTTCGCCGTCGAAGAAGGCGTATTCCGGCTGGCCGATGTGCTCGAGCCAGCTCTCACACAGATGCACGCCCTCGATGGCAATGAGGGGGGGTTCGGCACGATCACCGGGCGCACGCTTGCCCGCCATTGCACGCAGCAGCAGCCGGTAGTCAGGGTTGTCTTTTGAGGTGATCGACTTCATGCAATCGGACACGACAGCGTGACCGTGAAGGTGCTCTCTTCGAAGTGACGGCGCACGGGCGCAAAACTGCGCCGGTGTTCATCGCAGGGGCCCAGCGCCGCCAGTCGTTCAAGGTGCAGCGCGGTGGCATAGCCTTTGTGCTGATCAAAGCCATAGCCGGGGTGGCGTTCGTGCATCGCGTTGCAGTAGGCGTCGCGCGCCGTCTTGGCCAGAATCGAGGCGGCCGAAATGGCATCTACCTTGGCATCGCCGCCAATCACATACTGTGCGGCACAACCCAGTCCAGGCGGCACCTGATTGCCGTCGACAAGCACCTGCTGCGGAGCGTGACGCAGACCGGCACAAGCGCGTCGCATGGCCAGCATGGTGGCGGCCAGTATGTTGAGTTGATCGATCTCGGCGACGCTCGCGCTGGCGATGCTCCAGCCCAGTGCCCGTTCGCGGATCTCCAGCGCCAGGGTCTCACGCCTTTGCGCGGTAAGTTTCTTGGAGTCGTTCAGGCCGTGGATCTCGCGTTCGGGATCCAGGATCACCGCCGCCGCGAACACGGGGCC
>JAEZGR010000048.1 GCA_023437255.1 Pseudomonadota bacterium
GGGCCTGCTGGGTGGTGCTGTGCGGCGCGGACATTAAAAACGGGTCTTCAAAAACGGCATGCCCGCTGCGGAAGCAGCGGGCAAGTCATCATGATACTGCACGCGCGAGATTTACACGCCCACCACGCAGTTGCGCGAGCCCTTCTTGGCTTCGTACAGGCGGTGATCGGCGCGCATTGCCGCGCTCTGGAAGGTTTCGCCCGCCTGCAGGGTCGCCACCCCGATGCTGACCGTGTAGTGCACACTGCGGCCTTCGTAATCGGTCAGCACGGCGGCCTCGGCCTGTTGCCGGATGTCTTCGGCCACGGCCAGTGCCGCCTGCTTGTCGAGCCCGGTCAGTATCGCGATGAACTCTTCGCCGCCGTAGCGGGCAGCGAGGTCGTTGCGCCCGAGCCGGCGCCGCAGAATGCCGGCGAAATCGCGCAGCACGTCGTCTCCGAACGCGTGACCATGTTCGTCGTTGATGCGTTTGAAGTGGTCGAGATCCATCATGAGCATGGCAAGCTGTGGGGCAGGCTGCTGCAACAACAGCTGCTCGACGGCGCGCAGCAGGGCCCCGCGGTTGAGCAGGCCCGTGAGCGGGTCGTGCGTGGCTTCGCGGTAGAGCCGCAGCATGAGGCCCAGCTGAAAGTAGTTGGCCGTGACCGCGATCGCCAGCAGCGCCGCCAGCAGCCAGATGTCCTGCAGGCCCGCCGCCGACATCAGGGTGCCCGTGACATGCAGTGCGTACATCTCGAGCACGATGAGCGCGGCGCCAAGCAGGACCGATTCGAGCAGCGTGAACGGAAAGATCGCCAGCATGGTGACCAGCATGTAGGGGATGAAGCTGTAACCGATCAGCGAAGCCCCTTCTGGCGGAAGGCTGGCCAGCACCAGCACATAGAAGGCGGCCGGCGTGGCCAGCACCAGCCCCGCCGACAGGCGCGCCCATTGCGGCCTGGCCTTGCTGTGTCGGGCCAGCACGAAAGTCAGCACCAGTAACGCGGCCATGGCCACTCGCCCCCACAGCGTGGCGGCGAGGCTCGTGGCGGGCAGCATCGCCCAGTCGAGCAGTGTCCAGAAGGGCAGCAGGGCCAGGAAGACCGTGCTCACCACCATGACACGACTGCGCAGGTAGTCACTGCGCGCGTAGGCGAAGTCCTTGGAGTGGGTGCGACCCGTCAGGGTGTCGCGCAGGGCGCTCAGGCTCATGACCCGAAGGGCGGTCAGGTCGGGCTTGTCGGTGAGCGGATCGGTTACGTTCATAGTCATCCAGAGTTGCGCAGCCCGGCAGCGATGCCGTTGATGGTCATGTGGATGGCCCGCTGACTGCGGCTCTCGGCGTCGTTCCCCGTTTCGCCGGTGGGCTCGCCCTTGCGATGTCGGCGCAACAGTTCGACCTGCAGGTGATTCAAGGGGTCGATATAGGCGAAACGTTCAAGCAGCGCAGCGGCCAGCTGCGGATCGTGTTCGAGCAGATCGTGGCCGCAGACCTGCCGGAACACCGAGAGCGTACGCTGGAACTCCTCTTCGATGCGGGTGAAGACCTTGTCGCGCAGACGTTTGTCGGCAACCAGCCCGGCGTAGCGTCGCCCGATCGTGAGATCGGTCTTGGCAAGCACCTGTTCCATGTTCGACAGCAGGGTCCGGAAGAAGGGCCACTCGCGCGCCATTTCCTGCAGCTGGGCGAGGCGCGCCTCGCGACTGGCAGGGGCGGCGTCGCAGCCTTCTTCGACATAGCGCTGCAGCGCGGTGCCCACCCCGTACCAGCCGGTGAGCATCAGGCGGCATTGCGCCCAGGAGAATCCCCAGGGGATCGCCCGCAGGTCTTCGATGCGCTGGGTGGCCTTGCGGGCAGCAGGGCGCGAGCCGATGTTCAGCCCCGCGATTTCGCGGATGGGTGTGGCGGCAAAGAAGTACTCGGTGAAGCCCTTGGTGCCGTAGACCAGGTCGCGATAGGCGGACTGGGCCTGCTCCGACATCCAGCTCATGACGGCGAAATACTTCTGCATGCGCTCGTTTTCGATGCGGGCCGCCTCGGCGGGCGGCGTGAGGCTGGCCTCGAGCGTGGCGGCCACGATGTTCTCGAGGTGCCAGCGGCCGACTTCCGCGTCTTTGTACTTGCCCTGAATGACTTCGCCCTGTTCCGTGAGCCGGATCTGGCCGTTCACGGTGCCGGGCGGCTGGGCCACGATGGCTTCGAAGCTGGGGCCGCCGCCGCGCGCCACCGAGCCGCCGCGGCCGTGGAACAGACGCAGGCGCACGCGGCGCTTTTCAAACACCTTCACCAGCTCGCGCTCGGCGCAGTACAGCGACCAGTTCGAGGTGAGGTAGCCGCCGTCCTTGTTGCTGTCGGAGTAGCCCAGCATGACTTCCTGGATGCCCGCCTGTGCGCCGCGCACGCGTTGTTTCACTTCGGGCAGGTCGAGCCAGGCGGCCATGATTTCGGGCGCCCGTTCGAGATCGGGAATCGTTTCGAACAGGGGGACGACCATGACGCCCGCCGCGAGTTGCGCCTGGCGCTCGGCATTGCGGTCGGCCACGCTGCGGCTTCCGCCGCCGCGTGTCGGCCTGAGCTGCGCATCGGGTCGCAGCAGGCCGGTTTCCTGTTGCAGCACAAGCAGTTCGAGCAGGTCGCTCAGCGTTTCGGTGTGCGAGATGATGCTCTGTTCGATCGCGCGCGGGCCGAAGCGTTCGCGGCAGCGGGCGGCCATTTGCAGGATGGCGAGTTCTTTGTTGGTCTCTTCCGAATAGGTGAGCCAGGGCGAATAGAGCGGCCGGGCCTGCGACAGCTCTTCGCGCAGCAGTGCCACGCGCTGGTTTTCGTCGAGCTTCAGATAATCGACCGGGCGCCCGTTCAGTTTCACGCCCGCCACCTTGAACAGTTCGGCCAGCACACGTTCGTGCACGTCGGAGCTCTGGCGCAGATCGACCGTGGCCAGATGGAAACCGAACACGCGCACCGCCTGCTGCAGGGCGCTGAGGCGCAGGCTGGCGATCACCGTGCCGTGGTGGGCATCGAGCGACTCGCCGATCACACGCAGGTCGGCCTCAAAGTCGGTAGGGTCGATGTAGGGGTCGGTCTCGTAGGTGGGCCGTGTGGCCAGGGGCCGGCCCACGATCGCGGTGGCCGTGGCGGCCAGTCGGGCATAGATGTGGATGCACGCGCGGCGGTACGGCTCGTCGATGCGGTGCAACGAGGTGTCGCGGCTTTCGGTGGCCAGTTCCAGCAATTCGGGGCTGGCGTCGATGAGAGTGTGCGACATCGACAGCTCGGTGCCCAGCGCCTTCACCTCTTCAAGGTAGTGGCGGAACACATGGGTGGCCTGACGCAACAGGGCCTGTTCGAGGGTGTCGGCGTCGACATTGGGGTTGCCGTCGCGGTCGCCGCCGATCCAGCTGCCGGTCTTGAGAAAGGGCGGCAGCAGCGCAGGGCGACCTAGACGCGGGCCCTTTGTGCCGGGCGCGACCTGGTTGGCGAGATCGTGATAGAGGCGCGGAATCGCCTTCAGGAAGGTGTTTTCGTAGTAGCCCAGGGCGTTGTCGATCTCGTCGAGCACGGTGAGCTTTTGCTGGCGCAGCATGCGTGTCTGCCACAGCGTGGCGATGAGGCCGGCAAGCCGCTGCAGGCACAGCTCGCGCTCGCCGGGCGTGAGGGTTTCATCGTTGCGCAGCAGCTGGCGGGCGATTTCGCGATGCAGGTCGAGCGTGCTCTTGCGCTGCACTTCGGTGGGGTGGGCAGTGAGCACCGGCACGATGCTCATGTTCTCGAGTGCACGCAGCACGCGCCGCGGCCGCACGCCGCGTTCCTCGAGAAAGCCGAGTGCGTGACCCAGGCTGCCGCGGGGGGCGGCCTGGCCGCTGAGTTCGTGCTCGCGTTTACGGCGGTTCTGTTCCCGATCTTCGGCAATGTTGGACAGATGCAGAAAATAGCTGAAGGCGCGTGCCACCAGGTTGACCTGATCGTTGTCGAGCCGGCGTATGGCGCGTTCGAGGATCGTGCGCTGGGCGTCGTCGCCTTCACGGCGGAAGCTCACCGCCGCACGGCGGACCTTCTCGATGGTTTCGTAGATGGCCTTGCCGTCGCTTTCGTGAATGACCTCACCCAGAGTACGGCCCAACAGGCGGATATCTTGCCGCAGGGCGCTGTGGGGGGATGATGCGGGTTGCTGCTGCATTGCGTTCACGAATACTCCTCTTCCCTTCTTCGCGTTTTGATCGATCGTGAAACAAAACTTGTGGAGGAAGATTATCATTGTGCCTTTGGGGGAACCACAGATCATTGTCAAAAGCGCCCGGCTGGCGGGGCGTTTCGTGGTATGCCCGACTCATTGAACCCTTTGCAGAGAGAACAATGCCGCAATATCGATCACGCACTTCCACGCATGGCCGCAACATGGCGGGCGCCCGCGCACTGTGGCGCGCCACGGGCATGAATGACGAAGATTTCGAGAAGCCCATCATTGCCGTGGTGAACTCGTTCACGCAATTCGTGCCGGGCCACGTCCACCTGAAGGACCTCGGTCAGCTGGTGGCGCGTCAGATCGAGGCCGCGGGCGGTGTGGCGAAGGAATTCAACACGATTGCGGTCGACGACGGTATTGCGATGGGTCACGGCGGCATGCTGTATTCGCTGCCATCGCGCGAACTCATTGCCGATTCGGTCGAATACATGGTGAACGCGCACTGCGCCGACGCCATGGTCTGTATCTCGAACTGCGACAAGATCACCCCGGGAATGCTGATGGCCGCCATGCGCCTGAACATTCCCGTTGTGTTCGTATCGGGCGGCCCCATGGAGGCCGGCAAGATCTACGACCCCAACACACGCATGGTGGTGCAGAAGCTCGATCTGGTCGACGCCATGATCAAGGCGGCCGACCCCAACGTGACCGACGCCGAGGCGGCCGAAGTCGAACGCAATGCCTGCCCCACCTGTGGCTCCTGTTCGGGCATGTTCACGGCCAACTCCATGAACTGCCTGACCGAAGCACTGGGTCTGGCCCTGCCGGGCAACGGCACCATTGTGGCGACGCATGCACGGCGCCGCGCCCTGTTCGAAGACGCCGGCAAGAAGGTGGTCGAACTGTGCCGCCAGTACTACGAACAGAACGACGCCTCGGTCCTGCCGCGCAACATCGCGACCTTCCAGGCCTTTGAAAATGCCATGACGCTCGATATCGCCATGGGCGGCTCCACCAACACGGTGCTGCACCTGTTGGCCGCTGCCCAGGAAGCCGGTGTCGACTTCACCATGTCCGATATCGACCGCCTGTCGCGCCGCGTTCCCTGCCTTTCGAAGGTGGCCCCGGCTACCGACAAGTACCATATCGAAGACGTTCACCGTGCCGGCGGCATCATGGGCATTCTTGGCGAGCTGGGTCGCGCCGGCCTGCTGCACCTCGATGTCGGCAACATCGCCTGCGGCACGCTGGGCAAGGCGCTCGAAACGTGGGACATCATGAATCCCGATGTGTCGCCTGAAGTGCTGCAGTTCTACAAGGTGGCGCCGGGCAATGTGCGCACCAAGGAAGCCTTCAGCCAGAACACGTACTACGCGGAACTGGACACCGACCGCCGCAGCGGCTGCATCCGCTCGCGCGAGCATGCCTATTCGCAAGATGGCGGTCTGGCCGTGCTGTATGGCAACCTGGCTCACAACGGCTGCATCGTGAAGACCGCGGGGGTCGACGAAAGCATTCTCACCTTCACGGGTCGGGCGCGCGTGTTCGAAAGCCAGGAAGACGCGGTCGACGGCATCCTGGGCGATGAGGTGAAGGCGGGCGACGTCGTCATCATCCGCTACGAAGGCCCCAAGGGCGGCCCGGGCATGCAGGAAATGCTCTACCCCACGTCCTACCTCAAGTCCAAGGGTCTGGGTGCCTCGTCGGCGCTGCTCACCGACGGCCGGTTCTCGGGCGGCTCGTCGGGTCTGGTCATCGGCCACGCATCGCCCGAAGCGGCCGAGGGCGGCAACATCGCGCTGGTGCAAGATGGCGACACGATCGAAATCGATATCCCGAATCGCCGCATTCATCTGGCCATCAGCGACGAAGAGCTGGCCCAGCGGCGCGAGCAAATGGAAGCGCGCGGCGACAAGGCCTGGCAGCCCGAAAACCGTGAGCGTGTCGTATCGCAGGCGCTGCTGGCCTATGCGGCCATGGCAACATCGGCCGACCGCGGCGCAGTGCGCGACATCTCGCAGCTGCGTGCCGGTGGCCGCATTACCCAGAAACAAGCGGCCGACATGCAAGCCTGAGCACCATAAAGGCCTGCACTGAATGAAACGCGCGGCACACCCACCTGGGGTGCCGCGCGTTTCGATTTTTTGGGGTCGGGCCTGTGCAGAATGTTTACAGGCCGCCCGCGCAGTGCACGACGGTGCCGGTGAGGTAAGACGCGGCCGGCGAGAGCAACCAGGTAATGGTTTCGGCGATTTCCTCGGGCTGAGCCAGCCGGCCCATGGGAATGCGCGGGGCCACCCGCAGCGGCCGGTCGGGTTCGCCCGCCGTGGCGTGGATGTCGGTGAGGGTTGAACCGGGTGCCACCGCGCAGACACGGATGCCATCGGCAGCCACTTCGCGTGCCAGCCCCAGGGTGAAGGTTTCGACCGCTGCCTTGCTGGCGGCGTAATGAATGTATTCGTTGGGGCTGCCCGTGCGAGCGGCCACCGACGACACATTCACGATGACGCCGGGAATGCCGTGGCGCTTGAAGTGTTCCACAGCCAGCCGGCAGCACTCCATGGTGCCGAACACATTGACCTTGAAGACCTGTTCGATAGTGTCGCTGGTGGTTTGGGAGAACGGCCCGATCGGGCCCGTGACGCCGCTGTTGCATACCAGGGCCGTGATCGGCCCCAGCTGGTCTTCGGCGTGGGCAAACATGCGCGGAATCTGGCTGATGTCGCCGACGTCGCCCTGCACGATGGCGGCCCGACGCCCTCGTCGCCTGACGGCTTCTGCCACCTGTTGGGCGGCCGCCTCGTTCTTGACATAGCTGATGGCAACATCGAAGCCGTCGCGCGCTGCCAGGGTGGCCGCGGCGGCGCCTATGCCCCGGCTCGCACCGGTGATCAGGACTACGGGTGTGGGTTCTGCCATGATGCCTCCTTTCGACGTGCGATCGGGTCATTATGACGCAAGCGGGGCGCGCCCGCGCCGAAATCAGCCGACGTAGAACATGAGCTTGGCGAGCAGGACGATGAGCACCACATGCACGAACACGCTGATGTGGATGCGCTGCGAGGCCCGGGAGCGCAGGCGCCCCAGCCGGTGCAGCGCCATGGCGCTGAGAAAGTGCCCGAACACGCTGAGCGCGAGCAGGATCTTGATGGTGAGCAGCAGGCCGAAGCCCGAGGCCAGCGGTGCCGCAAGCGCGGCCCGATGAAACCATGCCATTCCGAAGCCGGCGCCAAACAGGGCCAGCAGGACCCACGGCATGATGGCGCGCGCCCGCGTGCCGATGGCGCCTTCCATGGTGCGCATGACTTCTTTGGGCACGTGGCGCCGCACGCCTTCGAGCATGATGACCTCGAAGAACACGGTGCCGACGAACATGATGGCGGCAAACAGATGCAGGATGAGCAGCGCAGGGTATGACATGTTGAATGGCGGTGGCAGGCAAACGGGTATATGGAATTGTGAACGCAAATCGTTTGATGTGCCTTAACATACACAAAGGCAATGTGTTCTTTCCGGAGGCCGCCATGACTGCACGACGTCGTCGCTCGGCGAATATCGTAGAAGGGCCCGAGCGCGCTCCCAACCGCTCGATGTACTACGGCCTGGGCTACACCGACGCAGATTTCGCCAAACCCATGGTGGGAATTGCCAACGGTCACAGCACCATCACGCCCTGCAACAGCGGGCTGCAACGGCTGGCCGATGCGGCGGCGGAAGCCGTTCGGGCGGCCGGCGGCAATCCGCAGGTTTTCGGCACTCCCACCATTTCAGACGGCATGTCGATGGGTACCGAAGGCATGAAGTATTCGCTTGTCTCGCGCGAGGTCATTGCCGACTGCGTCGAAACCTGCGTGCAGGGTCAGTGGATGGACGGCGTGCTGGTCATCGGCGGCTGCGACAAGAACATGCCCGGTGGCATGATGGGCATTCTGCGGGCCAATGTGCCCGCCATCTATGTCTATGGCGGCACGATCATGCCGGGGCGCCTGGGCGGGCGCGACCTGAACATTGTCAGCGTATTCGAAGCCGTGGGCGAACATGCGGCCGGCCGGCTGAGCGACAGCGGCCTGAAAGACATCGAGCGTGCGGCCATACCGGGCTCCGGCTCCTGCGGAGGCATGTATTCCGCCAACACCATGAGTGCCGCCTTCGAGGCCATGGGCATGAGCCTGCCGTATTCGTCGAGCATGGCCAACATTCACCAAGAAAAGCTCGATTCGGCGGCCGAGTCGGCCCGTGTGCTGCTGCAGGCCATAGAGCGTGACCTCAAGCCGCGCGACATCATCACGCGCGAATCCATCGAGAACGCCGTCGCGGTGGTCATGGCGGTGGGCGGATCCACCAACGCCGTTCTGCATCTGCTGGCCATCGCGCATGCCGCCGGGGTCGAATGGAACATCGATGACTTCGAGCGGGTGCGCCGCAAGGTGCCGGTGTTCTGCGATCTCAAACCCAGCGGTCAGTATCTGACCGTCGATTTTCACCGGGCGGGGGGCGTGCCGCAGGTCATGAAGCAGCTGCTCGATGCCGGCCTGCTGCACGGCGAATGCATGACCATCACGGGGCAAACCATTGCCGAGACACTGCAGAATGTGCCCTCTGTGCCGCCGCAGGGGCAGGATGTCATCCGGCCGCTCGATCGTGCGCTCTACGCCGAAGGGCATCTGGCCATACTGAAGGGCAACCTGGCCCCTGAAGGCGCGGTGGCCAAGATCTCGGGCCTGAAGAACCCCGTCATGTCGGGGCCGGCGAAGGTCTTCGACGACGAACAATCCGCGCTCGCCGCCATACTCCAGAGCAAGATCGTTGCCGGCGATATCATGGTGCTGCGCTACCTGGGGCCGCGCGGTGGTCCCGGCATGCCAGAGATGCTGGCGCCCACCAGTGCGCTCATCGGTGCAGGCCTGGGCGACTCGGTGGGGCTCATTACCGACGGCCGCTTTTCGGGTGGTACCTGGGGCATGGTTGTCGGGCACGTCACGCCCGAGGCCGCCGACGGAGGCGCCATTGCGCTGGTGCACGATGGCGACCGCATCACCATCGACGCCCACCGTCAGGCGCTGGAATTGCATGTGCCCGATGACGAGCTGACGCGCCGGCGTGCCGCCTGGTCGGCACCGCCGCCACGGTACACGCGCGGCGTGCAGGCCAAGTTCGCATTCAACGTATCCACGGCCAGTACCGGCGCGGTGCTCGACCGTTATTGACACTCTTGCGAGGAACCTTTCGTGGCAACACCCGAACAGCGCGCTCATCAGCGCGATATCATTGCCGATCTCTGCGTGAGTCCCGACTTCGATGCTCAGCTCGAGGTTGAGCGGCGCAGCGACTTCCTGGCCAATTACCTGCAATCCACCGGCATGCGTACCCTGGTGCTGGGCATCAGCGGCGGCGTTGATTCGCTGGTGGGTGGCTGTCTGGCGCAGCGCGCAGTCGAGCGGTGCAGGGCAAGGGGGCATGAGGCCAGCTTCATCGCCATGCGGTTGCCCTACGGCGAGCAGCGCGACGAATCCGATGCACAGCTGAGCCTTTCCGTGATACAGCCCGACGAGACGCTGGTGGTTGATATCAAGCAGGCCAGCGACGCGATGCTGCAGAGCGTTTTGTCTGCCGGCCTGGCCTTTCGCGACGAAGCCCAGCAGGACTTCGTGCACGGCAACGTCAAGGCACGGCAGCGCATGATCGCTCAGTTTGCCGTGGCGGGTGCCCGCCAGGGCCTGGTGGTCGGCACCGACCACGCCGCCGAGGCACTCATGGGTTTCTTCACCAAGTATGGCGACGGCGCGGCCGATATCACCCCGCTCACGGGTTTGAACAAGCGCCGCGTGCGCGCGCTGGCTCAACTCATGGGGGCGCCTCCCGAACAGGTCAACAAAGTGCCCACCGCCGATCTCGAATCGCTGTCACCGCTCAAGCCCGATGAAGTCGCCCTGGGCGTCAGTTACGACGATATCGACGATTTTCTCGAAGGCAAGGTGGTGTCCGATACCGCCTATGAGGTGATTTTTTCCACCTACCGGCGCACCGCGCACAAGCGTGCGCTGCCCGTCTTCCCTGCGTTCGGCGGGTGAGCGCGGCGCCGAAGGCGGCGCGGGGCCCGGCGAACGTTTTACCGCCACGCAAAAACGCCCCCGGCCGGGGGCGTTGTGTATTTCGCGCCGGCAAACGCCGGCGGGTATCACTGGCTTACATGCGCGACGGACGCGGCGTGTCCTTCGTGCTGGCGGGCAGCGTGGGGTATTCAACCTTGGGCTGTTCGCCGGTGAGCGTGTGCAGGAAGGCAGTGATGGCCTGCACTTCAGGCTCGTTCAGCTCGTGGCCAAGCTGGCTGCTGCCCATGATTGCCACGGCTTCTTCCAGGCTCCAGCCTTCGCCGCTGTGGAAATAGGGGGCGGTCAGGGCGATATTGCGCAGGGGGCCCGCACGGAAGACGTATTCGTCGGAGGCGGTCTTCGTGACGTCGAAGCGGCCGCGGTCGCCTTCAGGCAGAACGTCGGCGCCAGGGCGCTTCACGAGGCCGAAGGGATAGTAGTTCTGGCCGCCGAAGTTGACGCCCGAGTGGCAGGCGATACAGCCCTTGTCGATGAACAGCTTCAGACCGGCGATCTCCTGTTCGTTGAGGGAGTCCTTGCCCAAAAGGAACTGGTCCATGCGCGAGTTCGGCGTGACCAGCGTGGATTCGAAGGCTTCGAGGGCCTTGGCCATGTTGTCGAAGTTCACCGGCTCCTTGTCGTTGGGGAAGGCGGCAGCGAATTTCTCGACGTAGGCCGGAATGCTGCGCAGTGTCTCTTCAACCAGCTCGGGGGTGGCATTCATTTCGACGCTGGCCTGCACCGGACCCTTGGCCTGTTCAGCCAAGTCGGCGGCACGGCCGTCCCAGAACTGGGCCACGTTGAACACTGCGTTCAGCACCGTGGGAGAGTTGCGCGGCCCATGCTGCCAGCCGTGACCGACCGAGGTGGGGATGTTGTCGGCGCCGCCCGTACCTACGCTGTGGCAGGTATTACAGGTGATGATGTGGCTCTTTGACAGGCGCGGCTCGAACCACAGCCATTGACCGAGTTCGATCTGTTCCGGGGTGAGGCCCTTCTCCTTGATGACGACGTCGGCGGTGGGAATTGGCTTGAACAGATTGTTCGCCAGGCTGCGCAGCTCTTCGACGTCTACCGGGCCGGCCATGGCCGACGAGCCCAGGGCGAAGGCTGACAACACGGTTGCGGTTATGCGTTTATACATAGTAATTCCCCCATTACGGAAAAGGTTATCCAGCACCTATCTGATCATGCCTCGCCAGAATACGGTTTGACAGGGATCAAATCTGTATCCGACTTGCGGATGATGATACCAAATGTTTCCTTTTCCGCTGGGGTATTGCTACGTATGTTCCTTCATTGGCGAGGCGCGGATTGACCGGTGGGCCTTCAGTTGTGCTGGGCGTGGCATACCGGGATCTGACTCAGGGCGAATTCGGCACTCTGCCGGCGGATTTCCACGCGGTCGCCCGTGAATCGCCGTGTTCCCGATATGACCGACACCCCTTCGGGGACACTTTGCGAGCGGAACGCCCAGGCGAAGCATTGGGTGCCCGCGGGAATTTCGTCATCGGTGTCATCGACCACACCGGTGTTTGCGATGGCCACATTCGCGCGGCTGCGCTTCAGCGCCCCCACGACCATTTCCCGGGCGACTTCCTCGCTGGTGAGGTTATAGCGGTGGATCGTGATCTCGCTGACATCCAGGCAGCGTTGCTTGGCCTGGACCGAATAGGTCACGAAGGCACAGTCGAGCAGCGCGCCGGCACCCGGTATGTCGGCCAGCGTGGCGGCAATCAGGCCGGCGGTGCAGGATTCGGCCGTCACGAGCACCAGTTTGTGATCGCGCATGTACTCGGCCACTTTTTCAATTTCGTTCATTGCGAGTTCTCCAGGCAAACCGTCAGATACGGCGTCCACCTATTCTGCAAGCGGCGGGCCGGCATCCGGGCACGGTGTTTGCCAATGTCGAGGCGCTTGAATATTGGAGACACGCAACATGAGCTATTTTTCGAAGTTTTACGCGCTGAGCGCGGTTTATCTCGGCCTGGCCTCGTCGGTGAGCGCGCGCGCTGACACCAAACACGCGCAGCACCCGGCAGCGCAGCGCCGCAACGCTGCGGTGGAACGACGCCGTGATGGCGAGTTCCAACGTGCGCCATTGCCTGGCGCCGCCCGACGGTCCTCCGGCGCAAGCCGGCAGGGCGAGCCCGTGGCACGCTGTGCGCCTCCGTGTATTTCCCCTGGTGAATACTTGAGATATTGAGCACACTAGGGTTTTTTCACGGGGGGAGTGAACGGCGATGGACACCATGGGCACGCAGAACCCAAGCGGCGCGGGCGGCGACAATCATCAGGTACGGGGCGGCGGCGCGCCCGATTGGGTAAGGCACGAAGGCCTCAGGCGCTGGGTGGCTCAAATCGCTGCGCTCACACAGCCCGATGCCATTCACTGGTGCGACGGGTCGGCCGAGGAATCGGATCATTTATGCCGGCAGCTCGAGGCCGCCGGCACCTTGCGACGGCTCAACCCCGAGAAGCGGCCGAATTCCTGGCTCGCCTGGTCAGACCCCGACGACGTGGCGCGTGTTGAAGACCGTACCTTCATCTGCAGCGAACGTGAAGAAGACGCAGGCCCCACCAACAACTGGGTGGCACCCGCCGAAATGCGCGCCACGCTCGAGGGCCTCTTCCGCGGCAGCATGCGTGGCCGCACCCTGTACGTGGTGCCGTTTTCAATGGGGCCGCTAGGCTCGCCCATTGCGCAGATCGGCGTGGAACTCACCGACTCGCCCTATGTCGTGGTCAACATGCGACTCATGACCCGCATGGGCAAGAAGGTGTACGAGGTATTGGGCGAAGACGGCTTTTTCGTGCCCTGCGTCCATTCGGTGGGCAGCCCGCTGGCGGCGGGGCAGGCCGATGTCGCCTGGCCGTGCAATACCACGAAGTACATCGTGCACTATCCCGAAACACGCGAAATCTGGTCGTTCGGCTCGGGCTATGGTGGCAACGCCCTGCTGGGCAAGAAGTGCCTGGCCTTGCGAATCGCGTCGACCATGGGTCGCGACGAGGGCTGGCTGGCCGAACACATGCTCATATTGGGTGTGACCTCGCCCGAAGGTCGCAAGATGCATGTGGCGGCGGCGTTTCCTTCGGCCTGCGGCAAGACCAATTTCGCCATGCTGGTTCCGCCGGATTCCATGCCGGGCTGGAAGATCACGACCATTGGCGACGACATCGCCTGGATCAAACCGGGGCGCGACGGCCGACTTTACGCCATCAACCCCGAGGCCGGGTATTTCGGTGTGGCGCCCGGTACGAGCGAAAGGACCAATGTGAACTGCATGGCGGCGCTGAGCGAAAACGTCATCTTCACCAATGTGGCGCTGACCGACGATGGCGATGTCTGGTGGGAAGGCATGGGGCCCGAACCGGCACACTGTCTCGACTGGCAGGGGCGCGACTGGTCGCCCGGTTGCGGGCGCAAGGCCGCGCATCCCAACGCGCGATTCACTGTCGCCGCCGATCAGAACCCCGTCATCGACCCTGCCTGGGACGACCCCGCCGGCGTCCCGATCGATGCCTTCATCTTCGGGGGCCGCCGTTCCGACACGGTTCCCCTGGTGACCGAGGCGCGCGACTGGATCGAGGGCGTCTATATGGCAGCCACCATGGGGTCGCAGACCACGGCCGCGGCGGTGGGCGCACAGGGGGTGGTGCGCCGTGACCCCTTCGCCATGTTGCCGTTCTGCGGCTACGACATGAGCCGGTATTTCGCACACTGGCTTGCCATGGGCGACCGCCTGGAGCGTTCCGGCATTGAGCCGCCCAATATCTATTGCGTGAACTGGTTCCAGACCGACGACGACGGCCGTTTCCTGTGGCCCGGCTTTGGCGAAAACATGCGGGTGCTGGAATGGATCTTTCGCCGTGCCGAGGGCCGCGCCCGTGGCGAGGACCGATTGTTCGGCATCGTGCCGCAGTATGGCGACATCAACTGGCATGGTCTGGACTTCAGTGCCGAGTCGTTCGAGCGCGTCACACGCATCGATCCCGATGCATGGCGCCGTGAGCTGGCGCTGCACGAAGCGCTTTTCGAAACGCTTGGTGCGGGCGTGCCGTCCGCCCTCCGGGCAGTGCACGCGCGGCTGGCAAGCAGCCCTCATTTCACAAGGAGCACCTCATGAGCAATCACGTATACAAGAGCATCGAACTGACGGGGTCGTCGACCACCAGCATCGAAGATGCGGTCTCGACCGCCATCGAGCGGGCCAGCGACACCGTGCGCAACATCAGCTGGTTCGAGGTCATCGAGACCCGCGGGCACGTCAGTGATGGCAAGGTGGCCTATTGGCAGGTCACTGTAAAGGTGGGCTTCACGCTCGACGCGTAAGCCCGGGGCAGCGCCGACGAATGTCGCTGCGGCCTATTTGCAGTGGAATGGGCGCTGGCAAAGCAGGTGACCGGCCCACCCATGGTGGGCCGGCTTTTCTGCTGTGCAAAGGTCAGGCTTCGCTGAAGCTGCCGTCGTGCATCCATTTGGCATGCTGAGGCGCACGCTTGGTGGCGGCCCATTCGTTCAGCATGTCCCATTTCACTTCATCGAGCTTCTTGTGCATGGCCGGCGTGCCGGTGTTGCAGGCCAGTTCCAGGCGATGGCCGGAGGGATCGAAGAAGTAGATCGACTTGAAGATGGTGTGGTCGGTGGGGCCGATCACCTGGTAACCATC
Organism: Pseudomonadota bacterium; assembly: GCA_023437255.1. Lineage (GTDB taxonomy): Bacteria > Pseudomonadota > Gammaproteobacteria > Burkholderiales > Burkholderiaceae_B > Yanghanlia. The sequence continues at coordinate 14,929 of JAEZGR010000048.1, forward strand.
GGCCTCGAGCTTGGCCTTGGTGTTGAGCAGGTCGTCCATCGAATCGACTTCGAGCGCCAGATGCTGGGTCCAGGCCGGGGTGTTGGGGTCGCGACCCATCTCGGGCTTGGTGGGCAGTTCGAAGAATGCGAGCACGTTGCCGCCACCCGCATCCAGGAAGATGTGCATGTAGGGGTCGGGTTCCTTGGTCGAGGGCACTTCGTTTTCGGCGATGGCCAGAATGAAGTCCATGTTCAGGTACTTGGTGTACCACTCGACGGTTTCCTTGGCGTCTTTGCAGCGATACGCCACGTGGTGGATTTTGTTGATCTTCATGCCGGTCCTCCAAAACTGTAAGTTGATGAATGCATTAGACTTCAAGCTGATTTATCATTCAAACAGTTTTTATTGATCAATATATTCGGAAATCCAATGAACGTCACCCTGCGCCAGCTGCGGGCTTTCGTCGCGGTCGCGCGCACCGGCAGCTTCACGCTGGCGGCCGAAAGCCTGTTCATCACCCAGTCGGCGCTCAGCGGCCTCATCAAAGAGCTCGAAAGCGCGCTTGGTTTGCGTGTGATCGACCGCAGCACACGACGCACCCGCCTGTCCGACGTGGGGCGCGACCTGTACCCGCTGGTCGAGAAGATCCTCAACGATCTCGACCGCGTGATGGATGAAGTGGCCCAGCGGCAGGAACTCAAGACAGGCATGGTCCGCATCGCCGCCCCACAGCTCATGGCATCTACGTTGTTGCCCGAGATCATTGCGGCGTATGCCGCGGCGCGGCCGGCCATCCGCATCAAGGTGGTCGATTGTGCAGTCGAAAGCG
>JAEZGR010000074.1 GCA_023437255.1 Pseudomonadota bacterium
TGATGGCCCAGGCACAGGCTTCACCGGAGCTGCAGGCCCAGTTGCAGCAGGCCCAGGGGCTGGTCAAGAGTGTGAACCAGCGCTTCGTGACACTCATACGCGTGGCGCAGGCGATCGTTGATCAGCAAACCGGTTACTTTGAACAGGGCGCGGCTGCGATGCGGCCGATGGTGTTGCGCGATATCGCACAACAGCTGGGCATGCATGAGTCCACCGTCTCGCGGGCGACCCGCCACAAGTATGCGCAGACGCCGTGGGGTGTCATCGAGCTCAAGGATTTCTTCAGCACCGCGTTGCAGACCGACGATGGCGAGTCCACTTCCGCAACCGCCGTGCGCACACTGATCGCCCGGCTGGTGGCCGAGGAGCCGGCGCACAAGCCTTTGTCCGACAACAAGATCGCGGAACTGCTCGCCGCTCAGGGCGTGGCGATTGCCCGGCGCACGGTTGCCAAGTATCGCGAGGCGGCCGGTATCGAGCCGGCGATCATGCGCAAGGCCCGCGCGGCACTCGACGCCGGCTGAACCGCGTCAACCTTGCGTGCGTTGCACGCTGCGCACCGTTACAAAAAAGTTTTTATGGCACCCATTGCCAAAACTTAACGGTGTAGTTGATAATTGTTCTCATGTTTATTTGCGTATGTAATGCCATCACGGAACGTCAGGTCCAGGAAGCCGTTGCCGGCGGGGCCTCGTCCTTGTCCGACCTGCAAGCTCAGCTTGGCGTCGGGGGTAGTTGCGGCTGCTGCCGTGACACGGCCACCGATTACCTGCCGGGCGGGCGCTACGCAGGTCACGTCACCGAGGCGCATGCCGACGGTGCCTACGACAGCGACGCGGCCAACGATCCCGCTCTGCTTCCGCTCCAGGCGGTCGCCATTCGCCGCGGCTGAGCGGCCCGGCGCGCTCTTGCACACGGTCGGCGCATAAGGCGCCGCGCCGTGTTAGTCTATGGTTGCATCTTCAACCATCAGCCAGCGGAGAGCGGACATGAAAGGCGATCCCACCGTCATCCAGCATCTCAATGCTCAGCTCAAAAACGAGCTGACCGCCATCAATCAGTATTTTCTGCATGCCCGCATGCTGCGTCATTGGGGCTTCGAAAAGCTGGGCAAGAAGGAATACGACGAATCCATTGGCGAAATGAAGCACGCCGATCTGCTGATCGAGCGCATCTTCATGCTTGATGGCCTGCCCAATCTGCAAGACCTGCACAAGCTTCTGATCGGCGAGAACGTCCCCGAAATTCTGTCCTGCGACCTGCGCCTCGAAAAGGGTGCACAGCAAACCGTCAAGGAAGGGATCGCCTACTGTGAGTCAGTGCGCGATTATGTCTCGCGCGATCTTTTGCTCGAGATCCTCGACGACACGGAAGAGCACATCGACTGGCTCGAAACCCAGATCGAGCTCGTCGACAAGGTCGGGCTGCAGAACTACCTGCAGTCCCAGATGGAAGACGAATAACCTAGAAGTTGCGCGCCGGGCAGTCGCGGGTGCGACCCCAGGCATTGTTCGGCTCGCAATACTTGTTACGCGCTGCCCAAGAGCAACTTGGCCGGTCGAAGAACCCCAGGCTGCTGCACGCCTGCAACTCTTTCGCGAGTGCGGCCTCCCAGTTTCCGCCCGTCTGAGGCCCGGCCGCAACGGGCGGTGGGGGCGGGGGCGGCGGAACTGAAATATCGACCGGCTGCACCATGTTCGCGCCGCCACCCGGCATCACGCCGGTGCCAGGTATGACCGGCGCGCCACCCGGCACGCCGCCGGCGTCGCCCAGAAGATCCCCGACATCGGCCAGGCCGCTGAGCCCATAAGGATTCGCGTTGGCGATCTCGATCGCCTCATCCATGGTGATGGTGGTGGTGGCAAGACTGATGGGCGTTCCGGCCTGCAATTCCGCCAGGCCGGCGGTCTGCACTTCCCATTGCACCGGCTCCGGGGGCTCGGGTACACCCAACCGGCCATCGACCAGCGGTTGCGGGGCGACGGCCGTGAAGGGTTTGCCGTCGGCCCCCAGTACGGGCACGTCGGCAAGCTCTGGCGGCGTTTCCTTGATTTCGGGTTTGACCGGCCCATGCGCGACGAGCCATTCGCCCAATCGTATGCCGCCCCACGCAGAGGCGCCCAGGGCAATGATCAATACGGCAAAGATAAAACGCCAGGACATCCGTATCCTCAGAGTTCACATGTAGGGGCAGTATATAAGCTGGCTGCGCCTACTGCTGACCGAACACCTGCCCCCCGTGTTCGCGCATGGCGTGAAAGCTTACGCCCGGATACAGCTCCTGGGCCACGCGCAGTTGCGCAGGTGAGGTTGCCAGGAACGCCGCCGCATCCACCACGTCGTAGGCAATGTTTGCGGCATTGGCATCCATGAATTTTCGCAGATCCTTGGGGTCTTCGGCTGTGATCCAACGTGCCAGGTTGTACCTGGAAGGCATGAGGCGTGCCTCGACTCCATATTCCGTTTTCAGGCGGTGCGCCACCACCTCAAACTGCAGTTGTCCGACGGCGCCCAGCAGAAGTGCACCGCCCATTTCGGGGCGGAAAACCTGAATGGCACCTTCTTCGCCCAGCTGCGTAAGGCCAGTGCGCAATTGCTTGCTGCGCAGGGGGTCCTTGACCTCCACGGCCTGGAATAATTCCGGCGCAAAGAAGGGCAGACCGGTGAATCGGAGCTGCTCGCCTTCGGTCAGCACGTCGCCCAGTTGCAGCACGCCATGGTTGGGGATGCCGATGATATCGCCGGCATAGGCTTCGTCGAGCAGTTCGCGGCGTTGCGAGAGGAACGACACGACGTTGTTGGGGCGCATGTCCTTGCCGGTGCGGGCGATCCGCAGGCGCATGCCGCGCTCGAAGCGGCCGGAGCTGACCCGCACGAAGGCAACGCGGTCGCGGTGGGCCGGATCCATGTTGGCCTGCACTTTGAACACGACCCCGGTGAACTTGGGCTCTTCGGGCTGCACCACGCGTTCCAGCGCATTGCGCGGACCGGGAGGCGGTGCGAGTTCGACCAGGGCGTCGAGCACTTCCTGAACCCCGAAGTTGTTGATGGCCGATCCGAAGAAAACCGGCGTCTGGCGGCCTGCCAGAAATGCTTCGTGATCAAAAGGCACCGAGGCCTCGGAAATCAGCTCGATCTCTTCACGCGCCTTTGCGTAGGCGTCGCCGAAGCGCTTGGCCGCTTCGGGGTTGTCGAGGCCTTCGATGAACTCGTCATCGCCCTGGCGCCGCTCCTGGCCCGGACGGAAAACGCGCATCCGGTTCTCACGGATGTTGAAGACACCGCCGAAACGACGCGCCATCCCGACCGGCCACGAGAACGGAATTGCGTCCATGCCCAGATGCGACTCGATCTCGGCGATGAGGTCGAGCGGCTCCTGAACCTCGCGGTCGAGCTTGTTGATGAAGGTGATGATGGGCGTGTTGCGCGCCCGGCACACCGCCAGCAGCCGTTCGGTCTGGGGTTCGACACCGTTGGCCGCGTCGATCACCATCAGCGCCGCGTCGACGGCCGTGAGCACGCGGTACGTGTCTTCGGAGAAGTCCTGGTGCCCCGGCGTGTCGAGCAGGTTGATGACGGTGTCGCGGTACTCCATCTGCATGACCGACGAGGCCACCGAGATGCCGCGCTGCTTCTCGATTTCCATCCAATCGGAAGCCGCATGTCGGCTGGCCTTGCGTGCTTTGACGCTGCCGGCGATCTGAATGGCGCCCGCAAACAGCAGCAGCTTTTCCGTGAGGGTGGTCTTGCCCGCGTCGGGGTGAGAAATGATGGCGAAAGTGCGGCGTCTTTTGACTTCGTTGGGAATGCTCATGGCGTGGTGGATGGGCGTTTTCTTATGGGT
>JAEZGR010000091.1 GCA_023437255.1 Pseudomonadota bacterium
CATTGGGCAGGGGCCGCACCCCTGTTTGCACCGCGTGCGTGGCAATACGTGTCTTGAAACGGATATCGCCCGGTTCGCAGCCGTGATCGCGCAAGGCTGTTTCAATTCGTTGCTGTAATTCAGGATCGCCATTGTGCACCGGGTATCCCAGCGGTACAGTAACTGATACACGCTGCCCTTCAATGCGGATCTCGCAAGTTTCAGGCGTTACAGCCAGTGTCTTGCGGGTATTCGGATCCAGCACGCTTTCCAGGGCGGCCAGCACTCGATCAGGGTTCACACTCATTTTGACCTTCCAATTCTGAACAGGATCAAGAATACCGGATCAAGGGCATTTTTTTACCCAAGCTGGATTCTCAATCGATACGATGAACACATTTAATCAGATTATCCGCGGCATCCTGTTTCTCGTCCTGGCGATCTTCGGCATGATCGCTGCAGCCGTCTTCATGGTGTCCACGGCCATTGCCGTCGCAATTCTGTACGTGGTCGCCCGCATCAAGGGCCGGCCATTCGGCGTTCGGGCCTACTGGGAAGAACGCCGCCAGCCTTATCGCGCCAAGGAAGCCTTCCGCAGCAAGGATGTCACCGACATCGAAATGCGCGAGATCCCGTAAGCCGCTCGCGCAGTATCGCGTAGCAAGCGCGAACCAGATTTCACGGACCGTCACACTGTAAGCCCGGCAGGCCGCCAGAGCCGCCTTGACCGGGGCAGCAGCGGGGCATCCACCCCGCGTTTGGCGTGGTTGGCTAAAATCAGTCTTTTGACCCTCGTCTTCTGACCTTTAGCCGCCCAACATGTCCCGCACCCTATTCGTCACCACCGCCCTTCCCTACGCCAATGGTTCCTTCCATATTGGCCACATCATGGAATATATCCAGGCCGATATCTGGGTGCGGTCGATGCGCATGGCGGGTCATACGGTGCACTTCGTCGGCGCCGACGACGCGCACGGCGCGCCCATCATGCTCAAGGCCGAGGCCGAAGGCATCACGCCGCAAGCCCTGGTGGCGCGTTACGCCTCCGAGCGGCCCCAGTATCTGAACGGCTTTCACATTGCCTTCGATCACTGGCATTGCACCGATTCACCCGAGAACACCGAACTCTCGCAAAAGATCTACCGGCGCCTCAAACAGGCCGGCTTCATCTACACCAAGACCATCGAGCAGTTCTACGACCCCGTCAAGGGCATGTTCCTGCCCGATCGCTACATCAAGGGTGAATGCCCGCACTGCCACGCCAAAGATCAATACGGCGACGCGTGCGAAGTCTGCAGCGGCGTGTACTCGCCCACAGAACTCATCGAGCCGTACTCCACACTCACCAAGGCGCGCCCCGTGCTGCGCAGCTCCGAACACTTCTTTTTCCGCCTGTCCGACCCGCGCTGTGTCGAATTTCTGCGTGAATGGGCGAGCGGCAGCAACGCCAACGGGCAGAAACGCCTGCAGCCCGAAGTGCTGGCCAAGACTCGCGAATGGCTGGGCAGCGGCGACGACGCCGAAGCCAACCTGGCCGACTGGGACATCTCGCGCGACGAGCCCTATTTCGGCATTCCCATTCCCGACGCACCGGGCAAATACTTCTATGTCTGGCTCGACGCGCCGGTGGGCTACCTCGCTTCGCTGAAGGCCTACTGCGAAAAGCAGGGCCTCGACTTTTACAAGCTGCTCGATCCTTCCAGCAGCACCGAACAGGTCCATTTCATCGGCAAGGACATCGTGTACTTCCACGCGCTGTTCTGGCCCGCCATGCTGCAGTTTGCCGGCCTCAAGACCCCCGATGCACTGAATGTGCACGGCTTCATCACGGTCAGCGGCGAAAAGATGTCCAAGAGCCGCGGCACCGGCATTTCGCCGCTGCGCTACCTCGAGATCGGCATGGATGCCGAGTGGATGCGCTACTACATTGCCGCCAAGCTCAATTCGCACGTCGAAGACATCGACTTCAACCCCGACGACTTCGTGGCCCGGGTCAACAGCGATCTGGTCGGCAAGTATGTCAACATCGCCAGCCGCGCGGCCAATTTCATCAGCAAGCTGTTCGACGGCCAGCTCGGCTATGCGGGTGACACCTCGGCCCTGCAGAAAGAATTGTCCGACACGGCCGAACAAGTGCGTGCCGACTTCGAGCAGCGGGAATATGGCCGTGCAATCCGCCGCATCATGGCACAGGCCGACGTCATCAATCAGGCCTTCGACGCCGCGCAGCCCTGGGTGCTGGCCAAAGGCATCCAGACCGCCGACGACGCCACGCGCGCCCAGCTGCAAGATATCTGCTCGCGTGCGTTGGCCGGCTTCAAGGCACTCTCGGTCATGCTGACGCCCGTGCTGCCCGTGCTCACTCGCCGCGTGGCACACGAACTCTTCTCCGGCTCGCGCGATTTCGGGTGGGCCGATGCCGGCGTACTGCCCACCCAGGTGGCACCCTTCAAGCACCTGATGCAGCGGGTCGACCCGAAACAGCTCGACGCGCTGTTCGAACCGCCCGCCGAGCCGGTCGTCACGCCGGGCGGCGAAGCCATTGCCGACACCATCGACATCAAGGACTTTGCCAAGATCGACCTGCGCATCGCGCGCATCGTGGCGGCCGAAGAGGTCGAAGGCTCCGACAAACTGCTGCGCCTCACGCTCGACGTGGGCGAAGGGCGGCACCGCCAAGTATTCTCGGGCATCAAGTCCAGCTACCAGCCTGCCGACCTGGTCGACAAGCTCACGGTCGTCGTGGCCAATCTGGCGCCGCGCAAGATGCGGTTTGGCGTGTCGGAAGGCATGGTGCTGGCTGCCAGCCACGCCGACGAAAAGACCGATCCCGGCATCTACGTGCTGCAACCATGGCCCGGTGCGCAGCCTGGCATGCGCATCAGCTGACGACGTGCCAGGCCTGCGCTCGCCCATACATGCCGCCGTTACGCGGGGTCTGAGATGAAGGACGGCCTGCCTTTACAGGGCGATCGCGGCCCCGGCGACCTTGAGCGACAGGCGGCGGGGTTTCGCAGCACAATGGTCAGCGTGCTGGTCAATACCGCGCTGTCGATCGGCCAGTTCATCATCGGCATTCTCGGCAATTCGGCCGCCCTGGTGGCCGACGCCATTCACTCCTTGTCCGATCTGCTGTCCGACTTCATCGTGCTGGTGGCCAACCGGCACAGCGCCAAGGCGGCCGACGACAACCACCCCTACGGCCACCATCGCTTCGAGACGGCCGCCTCGCTGGGCATCGGCGTGCTGCTCCTTCTGGTGGGCGTGAGCATGCTCTGGTCGGGCTATCCGAAACTGACCTCCGGCGAACCGCTGCCTCCCGTGCACCAGGCGGCACTCGTCACGGCCCTCATCACCCTGGCCGCCAAAGAGCTGCTGTTCCGGTACCTGCTCAAGGTCGGACGTCGGGTCCGTTCCACGATGCTCGTCGCCAATGCCTGGCATGCCCGCTCGGATGCCGCCTCGTCGCTGGTCGTGGCAGTGGGCATTGGCGCCAGTCTTGCAGGATTTCCGCTCGCCGACCCACTGGCCGCAATGGTGGTCGGGCTGATGATTGCACGCGTTGGCTGGCGTTTCTTTGTCGACGCCTTCCACGACCTGATGGATCGCGGCGTCGACGAAACGACCGAAGCCCGCATTCGCACGCATCTGCTCGCCACGCCGGGCGTGTTGGGCGTACATGGGCTCAAGACCCGCAAGATGGGCGACATGATCTGGGTGGAGGTCGATCTCGAACTCGATGGCGACCTCACGATTCGTGAGGGTCACGAGATCGCCGTGGCAGCGCGCCGCCGGGTGATGCAGCACGAGGCCGTGCTCGACGTCATGACGCACTTCGACCCCGTGAGCGTCGCGGCGCCGGCGGCACCGGCTGCCTACGTGTCGGCGCCCGCCGAGAACGAGCCCGGCGTGGTCCCGAAAAACCGGCGAAATGACGCAATGAATGACGAGGTCGATTCGTAGCCGCAGGACAGTGCCACGTCGGTGACGCTGTCGCCGCGTTCGAGCAGGGGCAACGCATGCAGCAGCCGCGCCCGCAACCGCCATTCACGCATGTTCATGCCGGTATCGCGCTGGAACTGACGTTCGAGCGTGCGCACCGATACCCCCATGGCGGCACTCCAGGTTTCGCGACGAACGCGGATCCGCGGCTCTGCGAGCATGGCCGAGCACAACTCGCGCAAAGGGCCCTCCGGGGGCCATGGCAGAGAAAACGACACCCGCCCGGCCGCCAGCACAAGATCCAGCATCACCCGCACCAGCCTGCCCTCTGCGCCCTGCTCATCGTACTCGGCCGGCAGACTGGAAAAATGGCGGATGAGTTCGCGCAACAGGGGCGAGACCGCCAGCACCTGGCAGGCATCGCCCGTCTCGGGCAATATGGCCGCATCAATGTACAGACTGCGCATCTGGGTGCGGGCGCTGTTCACCACGGAATGCGCCACTCCGGGCGGAACGAGAATCGCCCATTGGGGTGGCGCGAGAAACACACCCTGAGCGGTGCGGATCTGCAGAACCCCCTGACTCGCGTACGACAGCTGAACCCACGGGTGACTGTGCGATAGGGTAGCGCTGCGATGCCGCAGGTTTTCGACGCGGGCGTAAACGGGGCGCGGCAGATCGCTCAGTCGTGGAACACTGCGCGACTGCACGGCGGCGTTGCGTTTTGTCGTTTCAGCGATATTCAAGGGCGTGATGTCGTTAGTACGTAAATCGGGAGCATACTAGAGTATGACCTTCCCAACATCCGACACCCCTGTGTGCACCCATGAAGCGACCCCGCTTTCTACCCGATAACTTCACCCTGATCCTCATCGGCCTGGTGGTACTGGCCACCGTGCTGCCCGTCAGCGGCGAAACAGCCGTGATCGCGGAATGGATCACCAATCTGGCCATCGCGCTGCTCTTCTTTCTGCACGGCGCCAAGTTGCCCACACAGGCAGTGGTGGCCGGGCTTGCACATTGGCGGCTGCATGGCCTGGTGTTTGCGTGCACCTTTCTCCTGTTTCCGGCAATCGGCCTGGCGATGCGGCCGGTGCTTGAGCCGGCGATCGGCACCGACCTGTACCGCGGCATGCTGTTTCTCTGCGCCCTGCCCGCCACCGTGCAGTCGGCCATCGCGTTCACTTCGATCGCGCGCGGCAACGTGGCTGCGGCCATCTGCTCCGCGGCCACCTCGAGCCTGCTGGGCATCTTCATCACCCCGGTACTGGTCCTGTTGATGCTGGGCGCGGCGGCCCAGAGCATGCCGCTGGGCGAAGCCATCGGCAAAATCACCCTGCAGCTTCTGGTACCCTTTCTGGCAGGCCAGATAAGCCGCCGCTGGATCGGCGCCTGGGTAGAGAAGAACAGGGCATGGCTGAAATACGTGGACCAGTCGTCCATTTACCTGGTCATCTACACCGCGTTCAGCCGTGCCGTCGTTGAAGGCATCTGGCGCACCCTGCCACTGTGGCAATTGCTCTCACTTACCGTGGCCTGCTGCGTGTTGCTGGCGATTATCCTGGTTCTGGTGAACTTCATCGCGCGGCGTCTCCACTTCAGCATTGAAGACCGCATTACCATATTGTTTGCGGGTTCAAAGAAGAGCCTGGCCTCGGGCGTTCCCATGGCACAGGTGCTGTTCAGCGGTGCCGCCATGGGCACGCTGCTGCTCCCGCTGATGCTCTTTCACCAGATCCAGCTCATGGTCTGCGCCGTCCTTGCCAAGCGCTATGCGCGCCGGCCCGAGACGTCCTGACTCCCCGAGGTACCGCGCTTGCGATGCTGCCCGGTACCGATTCCGATTCACCGAACTCTGGAAAGAACGATGACCCAATTCACCACCCGACCGGAAATCACCGGCACCTTCGGCGTCGCCGCCTCCACTCACTGGCTTGCCTCACAAACGGCGATGAGCGTGCTCGAACGCGGCGGCAACGCGTTCGATGCAGCCGCTGCGGGCGGCTTCGTGCTGCAGGTGGTCGAGCCGCATCTGAACGGAGCGGGTGGTGAGGTGCCGATTCTTCTGTGGAGCGAACAGGAGCGCCGCATCCGCGCCGTCTGCGGCCAGGGCCCCGCGCCCGCTGAAGCCACCGTCGACGCATTCCGGCGCGTCGGCCTGGAGCAGGTGCCGGGCATCGGCCTGCTGCCCGCCACCGTCCCCGGCGCCTTCGGCGGCTGGGCCACGATGCTGCGCGATTACGGCACCTGGTCGCTGGCCGACGTACTGGCGCCCGCCATCGAGTACGCCCGCAACGGCTTCCCGCTCATCGCCCGTGCGGTGCAGGCCATCTACGCGGTCCAGGATCTCTTCCGCAGCGACTGGCACAGCTCGGCCGAAGTGTGGCTGCCAGGTGGCAAGGTACCGCAACCCGGTGCACTGTTCCGCCTGCCCAAACTGGCCGACACCTATGAGAAGGTGCTGCGCACGGCCGAAGCCGAGGGCGGCACCCGCACCGAAGTGATCGACGCCGCGCTGCGCTGCTGGTACCAGGGCTTTGTGGCGCGCGAGATCGACGCCTACTACCGCAACGAGAAAGCCCGCGACAGCACGGGCGAACTCAACGGCGGCCTGCTGCGCTACGAAGACATGGAAAACTGGCAGGCGGGTATTGAAGATCCGCTCACCCTCGACTTCGGCCGTTACACCGTGGCCAAGTGCGGCTTCTGGAGCCAGGGCCCCGTATTTCTCCAGCAACTGGGCATGTTGCGTCACGCCGGGCTCGAGAATCACCACCCGCACAC
>JAEZGR010000320.1 GCA_023437255.1 Pseudomonadota bacterium
GCAGATCGTGCCCCGCGCAGAAGACCTTGCTGCCCGCCCCCTGCAACACAATCACGCTGATCGCAGTAGCCTGCTCGAGCGCCACGAAATGTGCCCTGAGTTGCCTGATCGCCTCAAGCGACAAGGTGTTGCCCACCGTAGGCCGGTTGATCGTGAGGTAGCTGACCGGGCCCTCATCCGCCCGCGTAACGATTTCGCTGGTCACTGTGTCTCCCTGAGGCTGAGAAGCTGCGCATCGCACGCTTCGACCATCGCCACATCATGGCTGGCGAACAACACCACCCGGTCTCGTGCCCAGTGGCGAAACAACTCGGCGACCACGCCACGCGCGCGCGCATCCAGACCATCGGTCGGGCCGTCGGCCACCACAACCGCCGGATTGCCCAATGCAGTCGCCGCCAGGTACACCTTGCGGCGGGTGCCCGTGGACATCTGCTCGAAACGCTTGTCAAGATGGGGGCCGAGCTCGAGATCATGCGCGAGTTCCAGCGCATCTTCGAGCGCGGCATCTTGTTCCTGCGCCATCCGCTCGAGCAACGTTCGGCCGGTAAGTTCAGCGTGGATGAGGCAGTCGGCGGGCACCCAGGCTACGCGGGCACGCGCCTGCGACGGATCTGTGCCCACGGATAGCCCTGCGACCCGCACCGAGCCCTGATCGGGCGCCAACTCGCCGGCGACGATACGCAACAGGGTGGATTTCCCTGTCTGGTCTTCGTCACAGAGCGCCACACATGCGGGCCCGAACCGCAGCGTCAGGCGCTCGAAGACCACGTGTTCGCCGTAGCGCTTGGCAAGATTTTCAATGTGCAACATGGCGACGAGTTTACCGTCACTCCTTGCATCGGTGAAATCATTGGAATAAATTGCGAATGATTCCTACTATCGTTATCTTTAACAATCATTCCCATGCCTATGCGCAAGCCCCATCTCCTCTCGCCACTATGCCGCGCCCTCGTACTCATGGTCGGAAGCCTCGCGCTGGCGGGGCCGGGATTCGCGCAAACCGGAGCCAGTACAACGGCGGCCGCCGGAGTGGAAACACTCGATGCGGTCAGGGTTGTGGGATCGGTGGGCGACCTGCAGAGCTTGGATTTCTACGCGCCGAACTCGAGCGCAGTGATCGACCGGGCAAGCGTCGAGGCCATGGGCGCCCGCAAGCTGGATCAGGCATTGCAGTATCAAGCCGGCGTGCTGGCCGAACCCTTCGGTGCCGACAACAAGGTTGAATGGTTCAAGATCCGCGGCTTCGATGCGTCGACGGCGCTCGATGGCACCCCCACGACACCCAATGGCTATTTCGTCTGGAAGCCGGAACTGTTTGGTGTGGAATCGGTGGAGGTGCTGAAAGGGCCCAATTCCCTCATTTTCGGTGCTTCCGACCCAGGTGGAATCGTGAACCTAGTGACCAAGCGGCCTCACAAAGAGGAGTCGCTGCTTGTGCAGACAGAAGCCGGCTACCGCGGCAGGCTGGGGGCGGCCCTTGACTACAACGGCATCGCCAATGAGGCCGGTACCGCCTACTATCGCATCGTGGCACAGGCGCGCCGCGAAGACGGTCTGCAGCGTGATACCGACATGAAGAGTCTGTACGTGGCACCCAGCGCCACCTTCGAACTGGGCGAACGCACAACGCTCACGCTGCTGACGAGCCTGCAGTGTGAACGGGGCGTCCCCACCAACGGCTTCCTGCCGGCCTATGGCACGATCATCGACACCCCGTACGGCAAGATTGACCGTCGCATGAATGCGGGGGAACCCGACTTCGATCGCCTGGAGCGCACCCAGCTGAGCGCCGGCTGGCTGTTCAGTCACGAACTGACGGACGAATGGACGTTCAAACAGAACTACCGCTACACCCGCCTGAGCCTGGATCAGCAGAACGTCTTTGCCTATGGGTCCGACGGCAACCGCGAACTGTTGCGCGGCTACACGTATACCGACGGCGTGAACCGCAACCACTACATCGACAACCGTCTGACCGGGAAACTGAAGCTGAGTGAGCAAATCGAACTCTTGCCCGTGATCGGTTTCGATTATCTGAAGTCAGATACCAACGGCATGAACAACGGCTTCGGCATGGCGCCCAACCTCGACATGTTCAACCCGGTGTATGGCGCGCCCTTCGACGTCGACGCCACGCCTTACGACCTGAACACGCGCCAGTTCGGCATGTACGCCTCCACCCAGCTGAAAGTGGGCGAACACTGGAACTTCAGCGCGGGAATCCGTCATGACCGCGCCAAGAGCTCCGGCACCATCAACGGCGGCGACGCCGGCTACGACGTCAGCCACAACAGCTTCAATGTGGGCGCGATCTATATCAGCGATTACGGCGTTTCGCCCTATGTCAGCTACTCGGAATCCTTCAAGCCCGTGTCGGGCGTCGACGGTTACGGCAACACTTACCTGCCCTACGAAGCCCGCCAGATCGAAACGGGCCTGAAGCTGGAGCCCACCTGGCTGGATGGCACCATCACCATCGCCTACTTCGACGTGAAAGAGAAGAACGCACTGATCTCGGACTCGACCAATATCCAGACCCAGGCAGGCAAGCGCTACAACAAGGGCATGGAGCTGCAGGGTGATCTCAATCTCACCGAGAACACCGCCCTCAAACTGGCCTATACGTACAACCATTCGCGCCAGGACATCGCAGCCGGGGAGACTATCCGCACGCCCCTCATTCCAAAGCATCAGGCCTCGTTGTGGCTCAGCCATCAATTCCAGCTCCCCAGCGCCGGTCGGCTTACTGTCGCGGCCGGGGCCCGTTACACCGGCTCCACGGTGGATGAGCGCTACTACCCCGGAGAACAGGTGCCTGCCTTTACTTTGCTGGACATGATGGCGCGCTACGAGGTGAACCGGAACTGGGCTCTGCAACTGAACGCCCGCAACCTCACCGACAAGACGTATGTCGCGGCCTGCGACTTCTACTGCTATTACGGCGGAGGGCGCACCGTGGATCTGCAGTTGCAATACCAGTGGTGAAGCGACAGCAGGCCCGATGACCACTGGCATTGACCCAGGCGCTGACGCCGGCACGTCTGCGCCGCAACATCCGCGCGTCGCAGCGGTGCTCACGGTGGTGTTTCTCGGTGTCACGGCAGGCGTGCAGATGAGCGACATGGGGCTGCAAGCCATATCGCTTTCCGCCATTCAACAGACCTTCGGCGTGGGCGACGCTGCAGCGGGGGCCTTGCAAGGTCTGGCCGGGGTGTTCGTCGGCAGTGCGCTGGCCGTCCCGCTGGCCCGCTTTGCCGATCGCTATTCGCGCAAGCGCGTCCTGCTGTGCCTCATTCTGGCCTCCACCGCGATGATGGTGCTGAGCGCGCTTGCCCCCAACTTCCCTCTGTTCTTTCTGGGGAGGTCGGCGGCAGGCATCACCGAATTCGCAATGGTGCCGCTGGTTTACTCCATGATTCCCGACCTGGTGCCCGAACGCCATCGCGTGGCCGCCAACCTCTTGTTTGCGGCCCTGGTCGCCGCAGGGGCAAGCGGCGGTTTTTACT
>JAEZGR010000137.1 GCA_023437255.1 Pseudomonadota bacterium
TGTCCAGGTCCTGAGCGACATATCCCTGACGGTGAATCAGGGGGAAGTCGTCAGTCTGGTGGGCGCAAACGGGGCCGGCAAATCGACGCTGGTGCGTACCATCATGGGTACACTCATGCCTCGGAAAGGCACCATCCGCTTCGACGGCCAGGACATCACGCGCCTGCCGGCGCATCACATCGCGCGACTGGGCATTGCACAGGTCATGGAGGGGCGGCGTCTGTTCAACCACATGACCGTGGAAGACAACCTGCTCATTGGGGGCGACATCCTGCGCAACAAGCAGCGCAGCCGCGAGAACCTTGAGTGGGTCTATTACCTTTTCCCCAAGCTCCAGGCGCGTCGCACCCAGCTCGCACGCTCATTCAGCGGCGGTGAACAGCAAATGCTGGCCATCAGCCGTGCACTCATGACCAGCCCCAAGCTGCTGTTGCTCGACGAACCCTCGATCGGCCTGGCGCCGATCATGGTGGAAACCGTGTTCGAGAAGCTGCCGGAGATCAGCGCGCGAGGCATCACTATTTTCCTGGTGGAGCAAGACGTTCACCGCGCCCTGAACATTGCCAGCCGCGGCTATGTTCTGGAGCACGGACGCATCGTCATGGAAGGCCCAGGCAGCGATCTGTTGCAGGACGACGGCCTGCGCAAAGCCTACCTGGGCATGTGAACCAGGCGCGTGGCCGGCCTACTGCGCCGCCACGCTCCATTCCAGCGTCTCGCCCGCGGCAAGCGGCACCAGCGTGGCATCGCCCATGGGTAGCGCTTCCGGGATCGTGAAAGGTTTGCGCTCCAGCGTAAGCGAGGTCTTGTTGGGCTGCATGCCATAAAACGCGGGGCCATTCAGGCTCGCAAACGCCTCAAGGCGATCCAGGCGCCCCGCCCTTTCGAACGCAGTTGCGTACAGCTCCATGGCATGCAGCGCGGTATAACAGCCCGCACAGCCGCAGGCATGTTCTTTTAGGCCACGCGGATGAGGGGCGCTGTCGGTCCCCAGGAAAAAACGCGGCGAATCACTGGTGGCGGCATCAACCAGGGCCTGTCGGTGCGTCTCGCGCTTGAGTACCGGCAGGCAGTACCAGTGCGGACGCAAGCCCCCCTGAAAGATCGCATTGCGGTTGTAGAGCAGGTGATGCGCCGTAATGGTGGCAGCAATGGGCCCTTCCGCGTCGCGCACATACTCGGCGCCCTGGCGCGTGGTGAGGTGCTCGAACACCACCTTCAATTCAGGAAACTGCTTGCGCAGGGGGATCATCACCCGGTCAATGAACACCGCCTCACGGTCGAAGATGTCCACTTCGGGATCAGTGACTTCGCCGTGCACGAGCAGCGGCATGCCCAGTTCCTGCATGGCCTCCAGCGCACCCCGGCAGCGCCCCAGCAGATCGGTGACGCCGGCATCCGAGTTGGTGGTGGCGCCGGCCGGGTACAGTTTTACGGCGTGCACGACGCCGGTGCCATGCGCCATGCGCAGCTCGTCGGGCGACGTGTTGTCGGTCAGGTAGAGCGTCATGAGCGGCGTGAAGGCGTCGTCGGGCAGCCCCGCCTGGGCAACGGCATCAAGAATGCGTTCGCGGTATTCCAATGCCTGCTCGGTCGTGGTCACTGGCGGGCGCAGATTGGGCATGACGATGGCACGCTGAAACTGGCGCGCCGTGTCGCCCACCACCGCCGCAAGCGCCTCGCCATCGCGAAGGTGCAGATGCCAGTCGTCGGGCCGGATGAGGGTGAGCGTATCGGGAACTGTTTGGGTCATGAATATTCACTGAGACTCGCCGCCTGCGAGCGGCATGCTGCGCTCGACCAGCCGCACGAACATCGCACAGCCTTCGGGAATGACGGCATCGTTGAAATCGAAGGCGGCATTATGCAGGACACAGCCGGAGTCTGCTCCGCCCTGCCCCAGCCTGAAATAAGCGCCGGGCCGCTGCTGCAACATGAAGGAGAAATCTTCCGACCCCATCGAAGGCACGAGGTCGGGCACCACGCGGTCAGCTCCGAAGAGCTCCGTTGCCACGTCGACCACCAGTTCCGCGTGGTGTGGTGTATTGATGGTGGCGGGAAACAGGCGCTTGTATTCGAGCTCGATGCGCGCCTTGAAGGCCGCTGCGATGCCATCGACGACGTCCTGCATGCGTGCCGCAATCTGTTCCTGAACTACCGGACTGAAGGTGCGTACCGTACCAACCATGCGCGCCTCGTGCGGAATCACGTTCATGGCGTCGACACGGCCCGCATTCACGGCGGCGACGGTGAGCACGGCTGCATCGGGCGCGGGCACGTTGCGCGAAACGATGGTTTGCAGGGCCGTGATGAGCTGTGCGGCAATGACGACCGGGTCATTGGCTTGATAAGGGTGTGCGCCGTGCCAACCCTTGCCATGTATCAGTATCGAAAACTGATCGGCAGCGGCCATCATGGGCCCGGGATTCACGCCGATGACGCCCGGCGGCAAACCTGGCCAGTTATGCAGGGCGTACACCGCGTCGCAATGAAATCGCTCGAAGAGGCCGTCGTCGAGCATGGCCTGAGCACCGCCCAGCCCCTCTTCGGCAGGCTGGGAAATCAGGACGACCCGCCCATTGAAGTTGCGGGTCTCGGCCAGGTAGCGCGCAGCGCCCAGGAGAATGGCTGTGTGGCCGTCGTGACCGCAGGCGTGCATGACCCCTGGGCGGCTCGAACGATACGGCTGTACGCCCGTCTCGTGGATCGGCAGGGCATCCATGTCGGCGCGCAAACCCACCGAAAGGCCACTGTCGTTCTTTTTGCCGTGCAAGACCCCCACGACGCCCGTGCGACCAATACCGGTATGCACCTCATAGCCCAGAGCGCTCAATATGCGCGCCACCATGGCAGAAGTGCGTACTTCCTGGAAGCCGAGTTCGGGGTGAGTGTGGA
>JAEZGR010000177.1 GCA_023437255.1 Pseudomonadota bacterium
TCTGGGTCGCCGGGGGTTTCACCCAGGCCGTGCAAGTAATCCACCGGGTCGAGCGAGGTGGAGAGACACCACTGGGTGTCGCCACCGGAACCTGCGGCCTGCAGGCCGCCTTCGGCAAGCGTGCTCAGCACGCAGCGGTCACCCCGGTACAGCGCGAAGCGCAACGGGTTCGAAGCGACCTCCAGAACGATTTCGCCTTGCTCTAGGCGCCAGCCACCGCCGCCCACCACCGAACTTGCCGCCATTTCACCAACGGGTTCATCGCGTGCCAGCAGCATTTCTGCCAGGGCCTTTTGCCGCGCGGTAGGCTTCTCTTCGCGGGCGGCCAGGGTATCGGGTGGCGCGCAACGCACGCGGTAGACGCCGGGTGCATGGGCGTCGATCTGCAGAGCCAACCCGGCCTGCGACAGCGAAAAATCTGCGCGGACGGAGGTGGCGTTGATGAATTCCAGATGGGTCAGAGAGGTAAGGTGATCTTGATCGGAGACGTGCGGCACAGCGCAATCCTCGGGACTTGGCCCAATAAGCATTCAAAAACCCCTATTCTGACGGATTTGAGCTATAAAATAAAATCCGACTATATTTTACGGTCGTCCGGCACTATCGTGGTCGCAGCGATTTCAGCAATTCCCGCTCCACCACCTGAGGTTCGCCGTTCAGGCGAGCCGCCATGATCTCACCTGCCAGCGTCATCCAGCTCAGCCCGCGCGAACCATACGCACAGGCCAGCCAGACCGACTCCTCAGCGTCCGCCGGCCCGATCACGGGCAAATGATCACTGACAGCCGCGCGCCAGCCTGCCCAACCGTCGGGCTGCGCACGAGCTGCAATCAGATGCTCCGCTTCGGTTTCCAGCAACGCAGCCACCTTCTCGGCCACTTCCTTGAATCCTTCTGGGGTGGGTTCACTGACCGCGACATCGAACTCATAGGTGCTGCCGCCCACGTGCACCGCATCATTTTGCGGCAACCAATAACCCGCGCCTGCCACGATGGCCTTGGTGTCGGGCGCCACTGCGGCGCGAAAGAATCCGATTTGCCCGGCCATGCGTTGCACGGAGGCGAGCTTGTCGAAGTGCGCGTCCGGCAATGCGGCCGCAAGCAGTGCGGGCGTGTCGCCGGCCGCCGCGAGCACTACCCGGGGCGCCTCCGCGCACGGGTTACCGCCTTGCGTAAAGACCTGCCAGCGGCCGGACTGCCTGCGCAGCGCGGTCACGCGCTGCGCACGGACCGTGATTCGCTCATGGGCAAGCAGCGCGGCTATCAGGCCGGCTGGCCGCACGTGCGTTCCCGCCTCAAGCCAGACTCCGCCGGCGCTCAACGAAACGCCGGTTCGGGCCTGCGTCTCTTCAGGGTAACACCAGCGCGCCCATTCTTCCGGGAAACGCATTTCCGCCAGCGCCCGCTTCCACATTGCAGCCTCGTCGGTCGGTACGCGCCACAGTGACCCGCAACGCATCTGCAGATGCCGCAGATCGCGCCAGCGGAGTGCTGCGAGCAGGACGCCCGCGCGGCTGAGTCGGGACATCGGATTGTCGTCGCGGCTGAGCGCGGGCGTCATGGCGGCGCTTCGATGCCCTTCGTGACTGCCGCCCGACCCTTGCGTGAACGCGGGGTCGAACACGGTGACGGCATGCCCTCGCAGGGCAAGTGAATGCGCCACGCCGGCGCCGGCGAGCCCGCCACCGATCACGATCACAGGTTCGCACAGGAGCCGTGGCACGGGCCTGCCCAGCTGCGGTCGCAGCACCGCCTTTGTCATGTGACGCTTGCCGCCGAATCCTTCAGCACGTGTAGTGAGAAAGCCCGCGGCCGCCAGATCGCGCCTGACCTGCCCTGCAGAGCACCAGGTCGCCGCCGTCGCACCCTGATTGGCGATGCGCACCAACTGCCCGAACAGTTCGCGAGACCACATCTGCGGATTGACGCGCGGTGAAAAACCGTCGAGAAAGAAGGCATCCACGCAGGCCTCGACCTGGCGGGCGAGGTATTCCACCTGCCCGAATGCGAGCGTGAGTGTCAAGGCGCCCCCCTCGAACTCGAGCCGATGCAGGCCAGGCGTGAGGGGCGGCCATGCCTTGACGAGCTCGGCGGCCAGCCCCGCGGCTTCGCCTTGGTGAGGCGCCAGCGCCTGCGCAAGGTCAGCCGCACTGAAGGGATGCGCCTCGAACGAAAGCACGTGCAAATGACGTGGCCGCTGCGGACAAGCCCGCCAGGCCTGCCACAGCGCCAGAAAATTATTGCCCAGCCCGAAGCCGGTTTCGCACACCGTGAACGTGTCGCGGCCCCGCCAGCGCTGCGGAAGATCATTGCCCTGCACGAAAACGTGCGCCGCCTGAGCCAGCGCACCGGCGCGCGAGTGATAAACATCGCCGTACAGGAGGCTGCGGGGAACACCGTGCTCGTCGAGCACCAGGCGCGCCGGTTGCAGGGGCTCGCGCCGCGCCTTCATGCCCGCCCTCTGAAAGGAGCTGCCATGCGCGTCACGTACAATGAAGTCCACCTTCCCGAAAGGGCTCGCTGAACCAGGAATTTCTCATGCAATCTTTACGTCTTCCCCTGAGTGATTGCCTCGATGCCGCTGTGACCGCGGCGCACGCGGCAGCAGCCATTCTACAAGCGTACGCACACAATCGAGACGACCTCGTCATCGACACCAAGATGCGCAACGACCTGGTTTCCCAGGCCGATCGCGAAGCGGAGCAGGCAATCATCGACATTCTGCTCGAGCGCACGCCGCAGCTGGGCATCGTTGCGGAAGAAAGTGGTGGCAAGGCCTCGAAGATCGCCACCTGGTACATCGATCCCCTCGATGGCACCACCAACTTCCTGCATGGCATTCCACAATATGCCGTCTCCATCGCCCTCATCGCCCATCAGGGTGCGCTCATCAACGGCGACGAGCCGCTCGAGAAAGACACACCGGTCATCGGCGTCGTGTACGACCCGAACCGCGAAGAGCTTTTCACCGGCCTGCACGGCGTGGGCGCATGGCTCAACGGGCGCCGCATCCAATGTTCGCGGGCAGCAAGTCTGGCTGAATCCGTCGTCGGCACCGGCTTCCCCTTCCGCGACTTCTCGTTTGCCGAGGAATACATGCCGACGCTGCACCACGCCATCACACATACGCGTGGCGTCCGTCGGCATGGCGCTGCCGCTCTCGATCTTGCATGGGTCGCCTGCGGTCGCTACGATGCCTATTGGGAAATGGGGCTCGCGCCGTGGGACGTGGCCGCCGGCACGGTTCTGGTTCGCGAGGCAGGTGGTGTGTGCGAAGACATCTTCCACACCGACCCATGGCCGATCGGTGGTTACGTCTTTGCCGGCAACACGCAGACCGCCGCCGAACTCGACGCCATGATCCAGCCCCACATGAAGCCACGCTAACTCACGAGGAACGGTGCCCATCATGAATCTTGCAGAACCCATCGTACGCTGGCAGGAAGAGTTCACCCGTATCCGCCGCGATATCCATCAGCATCCTGAACTGGCTTACGAAGAGGTTCGCACCGCAGACCTGGTCGCGGCGCAGCTTGAATCCTGGGGCATCCCGGTGGTGCGCAACATCGGCGTCACCGGGGTGGTGGGCACCATCAAGGGCCGCAACGACAACGGTCGCGCGGTCGGGCTGCGCGCCGACATGGACGCGCTGTCCATGCAGGAGCTCAATTCCTTCGATCATGCGAGCACGAACGCCGGCAAGATGCACGCGTGTGGCCACGACGGCCATACCACCATGCTGCTTGCAGCGGCACGCCACCTGGCAGAAAGCCGCGACTTCGACGGCACGGTCCATGTGATCTT
>JAEZGR010000191.1 GCA_023437255.1 Pseudomonadota bacterium
CTGTGCAGCGGTTTCCAGGTTGTGGCAGTTGCTCAGTTCCAGCGGCAGTGATGGGTCCCGCTCGAAGAGCTTCTGCAGTTGAGTGACCAGCTGCGTGTCAAGTGTCATGGCAAGTTCCTTTTGTGCGCTGTGCGCTGGTGTCAGCGATATAGTGCCGCAGTGTCCGGAAAAATGTATCTGGTGATTTCCATACCCTGTTTTAGTGATTCAAGTGTAAAGAGGCGCGTATCAAGAGGATATGGCTCTGAAGAGCTATATGAAGGGGCAGTCTGGGGGCTGTGGATGCAATCTTTCCAGACCGTTTGACAGACTCGATTTAACCTTGCTATAGTTGCGTTCTTCGTGAGGCGGGCAACCACCGTAACGAAGATTTCGGGGCGTAGCGCAGCCTGGTAGCGCACTTGCATGGGGTGCAAGGGGTCGCGAGTTCGAATCCCGCCGTCCCGACCAATACTTCAAGGGCTTACAGCAGAATTGCTGTAAGCCCTTGTTCATTTCAGGCTTGCCTTATCCCACCTGAAGCTTTGCCTTATCCCACCTGAAATTCCATTTCCGGGTAGCGAACACGGCTGCGAGCACGACTGCGCGTGGCGAGGCTGTAAACCAGAGTGAGCGGGCCCACGCGGCCCATGAACATGAGCACCAGCAACACGCACTGGCTGGGCGTCGACAGCTGCGGCGTGAGGGCCTGACTCACCCCCGTGGTGCTCAGGGCTGCCATGACTTCCACCATCAGGTTGATGAAGGCAACGTCTTCCAGGATGGTGAGCAGCAGCAGGGCCAGTACGGCCGTCAGGGTGGTGACCACCACGACCGCGAGCGATTTCTGCACCATCTGTGGTGCCAGGGTGCGGTGCATCAGCACAATCTCATTACGCTGGGCAATGAAGGCAAAGACGGCCGCCAGAATCACCACGAACGTACCCAGCTTGATGCCGCCTGCCGTGCTCATGGACCCGCCGCCAATGAACATCAGCACGACGGCCAGCAGCGCGGTACTGTCATCAATGGCCGCCATGTCAAAGGTGGTGAAGCCGGCGGTGCGCATCGAGACGCTCTGCATCCACGCTGCGCGGGCCTGGTCGCCCCAGTCGAGCGCGCCGAGGGTACGGGGGTTATGTGCCTCAAGCAGCCAGAATGCCGCAAAACCCAAGATGTGCAATATGAGGCCGCTGACGATCATCAGTCGCACGTACGGTTGAAGGGCGCTCCAGCGGCGCTTGCGCATGACTTCCACAATGACGGGAAACCCGACGCCACCCAGAATCACCACGAGCGACAGAAGCACGATGGTGGGCGTGTCGGACACGAAGCTTTCAAGGCTGCCTTGAAAGAGGCTGTAGCCCGCATTATTGAACGCGGCAATGGCATGAAAGATCGCGTTATAGAGCGCCGAGGCAGGCGGCATGCGCCCGCTGCTCCACCACCACAGGAAGAGCAGCAATATGGCGCTGATTTCAATTACTGCGGTGATGCGCAGCACGCTCATGGCAGTGCTTCGTAGCCGGGCCGTGCTGGTCTGGTTGAATGCCTCAAGCGCAAGCGACTGCTGACGCAGGCTCATGCGATGCCCAAGCGTGATCGCCGACACCACTGCAAAGGTTACGAACCCCAGCCCTCCGATCTGGATGAGAATCAGCACCACCCACTGACCAAAGAGGCTCAGTTGTTGAGGCTCGACGATCGTCAGGCTCGTTACGGTGACCGCGGCGGTGGCGGTGAAGAAGGCTTCAAAGAGAGAGAGGCGGTGCGCCGCGCCAGCGAACGGCAGCGCCAGCAGCGCGGTACCCAGCACGATCAGCGCAAGAAAGCCTGCGGCGAGCAGGGCGGGCGGACTTGCGCCCAGATTGCCACCACGCTGTATGCGGCGATAGGTGTCCAGCCCGCGCCTGGGGTCCCACGCATGCATGATGAATCAGGCCAGCCGTGGCGCCAGCGCGCGCAGGGCATCGAGGTCGCCGAACATTACCAGCACGTCTTTGGCGTAGATGATGTGATCCGCTGTCGGGTGCAGGGTGACCTCGCTGCGGTGCTTCACCAACAATACCTGAGGCGTCGAGGGGTCTTTTTGAACCACGCGTGACAAGGGGGTGCCATCGAGTCGTTCGCTGACCGTGATTTCGACGACGAATTCACCATTACCCAAGGGAATATAGTCGTTCACCATCGGGTAGCTGAGCGCCTGGGCGACACGAACGCCCATTTCTTCTTCCGGATGAATGACCCGTGCCACGCCCAGGCGGCTCAGAATGAGATGTTGGGCGTGGGAAGAGGCTTTGACCCAGATTTCCCGGATGCCCAGCGAGGTGAGATGTACGACGCACAGCAGGCTGGCCTGCATGTCTTCGCCGATAGCGACCAGCACCACGTCGAAGTGTTCGAGACTCAGCTCGGCCACGGCGGCGCTGTCGGAGACGTCGGCAATGACCGCGCGGGTCAGGCGGTCGGCGTATTTGTCCACGAGCTTGGGATCGCTGTCGACGCCCAGCACCGAGTGCCCCATTTTGATGAGCTCCAGCGACGCTGCCGCGCCGAATCGCCCCAGCCCGATTACGGCAAACTGTGCCATGGATGTGCGAATTCCTTGGGGGGTTACGGAAACAGCTTGTAAGACAAGGATGCAGTGTAGTCCAAATTCTGGTAAAAACCCTTATATGATTCTGTTATGCATACATCGGTTTGGCTATGACAAGTCTGTTTGACCCCGTTCAACTGGGGGCGGTTAGCCTGCGCAACCGCATCGTAATGGCCCCGATGACGCGAACCCGCGCCAGCGAAGGGCGCGTGCCCAATGACCTCATGCGGCTATATTACAGCCAGCGGGCCAGCGCCGGGCTGATTATCACCGAAGCCACTTCAGTTTCGCCTCAGGGTGTGGGGTATCCCAATACCCCGGGCATCTGGTCGTCTGTTCAGGTCGATGGCTGGCGCAAGATCACCTCGGCTGTGCACGACAAGGGCGGGAAAATCTTTGTTCAGCTCTGGCACGTGGGCCGGATCTCCGACCCCGAGCACCTGAACGGCGAGATTCCGGTGGCGCCCAGTGCGATCGCCTGCGCCGGCCAGGTCAGCCTGCTGAGGCCGCGGCGCAACTATGTCACGCCGCGCGCGCTTCATGCCGAAGAAATCCCCCACATCGTTCAGGATTTCGCCGATGCGGCGGGCCACGCGCGTGACGCGGGTTTCGACGGCATCGAGATTCACGCAGCCAACGGCTACCTGATCGACCAGTTCCTGCAAGACGGCACCAACAAACGGCAAGACGGCTATGGCGGCAGCGTCGAGAACCGGGCCCGCTTCCTCATGGAAATCGTGGATGCCTGTTCCGGTGTCTGGGGGGCAGGCCGTATCGGCGTGCATCTCTCGCCCTACGGCAC
>JAEZGR010000200.1 GCA_023437255.1 Pseudomonadota bacterium
TCCTTAACTTACACGAATATATACTCGATATGAGCATAATTAGCGAATTGCCGGTCGCTGAAACGCGTTTTGTTCGCGTGGAACAGCCCGAGTCGACAACCGCAGACGCATCAGGTCACGATGAGGGGGCCAGACAGATCGTGCCGCTGGCGGACGTCATGTTGGAGCCGCTGGTGCGGCAGACTCTGCTGGAAGATCTTGGGCGTGCGGGCGACCTCACCAGCAATTTGATCATCCCGGGCGACGCTACGGCGCGCCTGCGGCTGGCTGCCAGGGAAGCTGGTGTGCTGGCAGGATTGGCGCTGGCTCGTATCGCGTTTGCCATTATGGATCCGCGCATCCGCTTCACACCGCTACTGCAGGATGGCGCCCGGCTGCGGCGGGGTGATGTGATCGCGACGGTCGAAGGACCGGCCCGGGAAATTCTTTCCGCTGAGCGAACGGCGTTGAACTTCATGTGCCACCTCAGCGGTGTCGCAACCGCCACGGCACGGATCGCCGATGCGATTCGACCATACGGCACCCGTGTCACCTGCACACGCAAGACGCTCCCGGGGCTGCGCATGGTGCAGAAGTATGCGGTGCGCGTGGGGGGTGGCAGCAACCATCGCTACGGGCTGGATGACGCCATACTGATCAAGGACAACCACATTGCCGTGGCGGGCGGTGTGCGCCAGGCGGTGGAGCGCGCTCGTGAAGGCGCCGGTCACATGGTCGCCATCGAACTGGAAGTCGATACGCTGGAGCAACTTCAGGAAGGCCTGGCGGCGGGGGCCAACATCATCCTGCTCGACAACATGCCGCCCGCGATGCTTCGCAAGGCAGTGGAAATCGTCGCCGGCCGAGCTGTGACGGAAGCGTCAGGACGTGTCACGCTCGACACGGCGGTATCGATGGCGCAGGCGGGCGTGGATTACATCGCTGTGGGCGCAATTACCCACAGCGTGACCACACTCGATATTGGACTGGACGCCGTATCGGAACCCGGTCATGTCTGATCGCCGCCGGCTGAGCCGTCTGACTGTCCTGTTGACCGCCGCTATTGCGTACGTAGCGGCGGCCATTGGCGTGGCGCGCAGCGACCATGCGCACCCGGCGCAATCGCAGACCGCCCAGAGCTGGCCCGACGGGCCCGTGACGCTGGTCGTCACCTTCCCGCCCGGCGGCGGTACCGATACCCTAGCGCGCCGTCTGGCGGACCGCCTGCATCATCGCTTTGGCCACGCTTTCGTTGTCGAGAATCGCTCTGGCGCCAGCGGCAACATCGGTGCGCAGGCGGTGGCGCGTGCCGCGCCCGACGGACACACGCTGCTGGTGGCCAACAGCTCCTACGCGATCAACCCCGCGGTGTTCACGGAACTGGGTTTCGATCCGGTGCATGATTTGGTGGGCGTTGTGAACGTCGCCTACGTGCCCTCGGTGGTTGTCACCCGCCCTGATGCACCGTGGCCGGATTTGCTTGCCGCCGTCGATGCTGGTCGGGGAGGGCAGCTGCGAGAGGTGCCGGCCTACGCATCGTGTGGAAACGGTACACCGCAGCATCTGGCGGCTGCCATGCTCAACCAGAGCACTGGTTCGCAATGGCTGCATGTGCCGTACCGGGGATGCGGCCCCGCGCTGATCGACGTCATGTCAGGTACGGTCGGCCTGGGCGTGGTGACAGCCTCGAGCGCCTTGCCCCATATAAAGGCGGGCACGCTACGCGCGCTGGCGGTGACTTCACCGGAACGTTCGGCGCTGCTGCCCGACACGCCTTCAGTGGCCGAACTGGGTATTACGGGTTATGCACTGAATCAATGGCATGGTCTGCTTGCACCCGGCGCGACGCCACCGGAAACGGTCGACCGCATTCATGCAGCGGTGAGCGAGGTGCTTGCCGACCCGGATGTTCAAAGGGAACTGGTGGGCATGGGCTACGACCTGGCGGCGGGCGATGCGCAAGGGTTTCAGAAAACCATCCGCGACGACCTGGAGCGATTTGCGGTCGCAGCCCGAGGTATTGGCTTGCAGGCCAACTAGCGTGCCCCGGGTGCTGCCAGCCTCATTCTGAATCGGCTCGGCCTGTGGCGATGGGCACGTCGCGCTGACGGCACCATTCGCTCCAGGAACCGGGGTACAGGCTTGCCCCGGGGAGACCGGCGATTTCCATGGCAAGCAGGTTGTGGCACGCCGTGACGCCAGATCCGCATTGATGGATGACCTGTTCCGCCGGTGTGTCGCCCAGGAGCGACTGGAAGGCGGCTCTCAGCTCGCCTGGCGACTTGAACCTGCCGCTGGCATCGACGTTTTCTTTGAAGAAGTGATTCAGGGCGCCTGGAATGTGGCCGCCCACCGGGTCGATGGTCTCATTCTCGCCACGGAAACGGTCGGGGCTGCGGGCGTCGACCAATACGCGCTGACGGCTCTGAACGTTTTGCAGAACATCGGTGAAGGTCACGGTGGGCATCGCACGCTGGCGCAATGTGAACGACCCCCGCGCAGGGTTGTGGGTGCTGGTGACGAGCCCGCCTCCGGCGCTGATCCAGGCCGGCAGGCCGCCGTCGAGCACCCGCACTTTTTCGTGCCCCACCCAGCGCAGCAGCCACCACAGCCTGGCCGCAAACATTGAGTCGCCCGCATCGTAAGCCACGATCAACGTTTCATTATCGGCCCCCAGGGCGGCCATGTTGTCGGCGAATGTCTCGGGGTCGGGCAGCGGGTGGCGACCATTCATGCCGGTGGTCGGGCCGCTAAGGAGATCGCCCAGATCGGCGTGCAGGGCGCCCGGGATGTGGCCCTGGTTGTAGGCTCGCACACCGGCAGCAGGATCGGTGAGGACATAGCGGCAATCGGCAATGACAAGACTTTGAGGCTGTTCCAGAAGGGCAAGAAGTTCGGCCGCGCTGATCAGGGGAGGGTGGGGCATGCTGTCTCCTTGAATGTGAACAGGTCGCAGCGTATCAGATTCCCGTATTGCGTACGCGCGTTACAGCGTGTAAGATTCATTTCAAATATATCTTTAAACGTAAAGCCATGGACATCGAACGGTTCAAAAGCCAGCACGTGGAAATTCTTTCGCGCATCGATGCGCTACGCAAGCTCGTGCACGCGGGTATCGAGTCGAACGTGTACGCCATTGCCCAGCAGATCAAGGATCTGGGTACAGTGGTCAAGCTGCATTTGGCCATTGAAGACAGAATTCTGTACCCCGCAGTGCGGCAGTCGCCAGACGCCGCCATTTCAGCAATGGGTAACGCCTACCAAAATGAGATGCAGGGTATTGCGAATGAGTACATTCGCTTTACGAGCAAGTGGTCTGACCCCAAGCAGCTCGCGGCCGACCCCGAATCGTTTCGCGCGGCAGCCAACCATGTGTTGAAGAACGTTTACCAGCGCATGCAGCGCGAAAATCACGAGTTCTACCCGGCGATCGAACGCATGTGAACGACCTGCAGGCAGGTTCTGACGATGAGGCAGGCGCTGGCGTGATGCGGGCACTTGCCCGGCCTGAGGCGGTTCGCCTGGTTTAGAACAGACCCAGTTGCACGCTTTGCTGCGGGCTGCGAAAGGCCGATGTGTCGGGCTCGATGCGCCGCAGATTGAGGTTCATGCGTGTGCATACACGCTGGAAGCGCTGGCGCAGCATGTCGGCGTATGGGCCGGTTCCCGCCATGCGCTGGCGGAAGTCGGCGTCGTACTCTTTGCCGCCACGCATGGCGCGAAGCTGGTTCATGACATGAGCAGCCTTCATGGGGTAATGCGCCTGCAGCCATTCGTGGAACAGCTGGGCAACTTCGCGGGGCAGCCGCAGCAACACGTAGCTGGCACTGGAGGCTCCGGCTTCTGCCGATGCGATCGCCACCCGTTCAAGTTCGTAATCGGTTAGCCCCGGAATGACGGGTGCAATGAGGACGCCTACCGGAATGCCCGCCTGCTTCAGGGCGCGCACGGTTTCGATGCGGGCAGCTGGCGTGCATGCGCGCGGCTCCATGCGCCTTGCCAGTTCGCGGTCGAGCGTGCCGATGGAAATCTGGACGCGCACCAGGTTGCGACGCGCCAGCCGTGCCAGAAGCGGAATGTCGCGTGTGATGAGGGAAGACTTGGTTGTGATGCTGACGGGGTGGTTGAACTCGTCGAACACTTCGAGCAACCCGGCCGTAATGCGCAGGCGTTTTTCGATGGGCTGATACGGGTCGGTATTTGTGCCCATGGCTATGAGCCGTGGCTCGTACCCCGCGCGGCTGAGCTCGCGCCGCAGCAGCTGGGGCGCGTTCTCTTTTGCGTACAGGCGGGTTTCGAAATCTAGCCCTGGCGAGAGATCGAGATAGGCGTGGCTGGGCCGCGCATAGCAGTAGATACAGCCATGCTCGCAGCCACGATAGGCGTTGACGGATTGGTCGAATGGAATGTCGGGCGAGCTGTTGCGCGAGATGATGCTGCGAGCGTGTTCGGCCGTGACGGTTGTGGCCGGGCGCGGTGATTCGAGGGGTAGAGGGGTGGAAGCCCGGCTGCGTACGGTTGGCCGCGGGCCCATGGGCGCCACGGCTTCGCGTTTAACAGACAGGCCAGCGGCATCGCTGACATGCGGCCAAGCCCAGTCGGGCCGTGCTTCGCGGGTGTAAGCCTGAAAGCGGGAACCGTGGTTCGACAGGCTGCCGCGGCCCTTGATTGGAACGGCATACATGGTTCACCTCCGTTTTACTGTACATGCATACAGTAAAACGGAATGCGCTTCGATGCAAGTGTCTGGCAGATTCGCGTGTCAGACGGCGGGGGCCGGGCCGTATCGATCGCCTTCAGGGCGCGCCGGTTGAACCATCCAGTACAGCAACACCAGTACGCCAATGATGGTCAGGCTCAGCAGCTGCCACCAGCCGCTGCGCCCGACATCGTGCAAGCGCCGGCACCCAGCCGACAGCGAAGGGAGCAGCAGCGCGAACATCACCAGCGTTCCCAGCAAATCCTGGGGGTCGCCGATGCTGCGGCTGATCAGTGAGGCGAACGACATCGCCAGCACTGTGAATAAATAGAACCACCAGAATTCGCTGCGAGACGCCCGGCCCTGGAACTGGGCATATTTTTTCAGGCAGGTTGTGACAGCCGTCTTGAAGTCCATTTCCGCTAGCTCTCCACTGATGTAGACGTCGCAAGCTTACTTCAAGTG
>JAEZGR010000212.1 GCA_023437255.1 Pseudomonadota bacterium
CTGTTCTCGCCGGCACCGGCGGAGGGCGGCAAGGCTATGAACTCCTACTTCGGTGGCGACGGCCCGAGCCGCGAGAAGATGAGGGCCTACCTCGAACTGACCGTCTTCGACAAGTCGCAGCTCACCGAGGAGATCCTGGAGGGCCGGTACGCCGAGAGCCTGCGCCAGTACGAGGCGGTGAAGGCGGGGACCGCGGGGCCCAAGGCGACGCCGGGCCGCCTCATGGAGTACGCCGAGTCGGTCACGGCGGAGTCGCTGATCGTCTGGGGGCTGCACAACCGCATCCAGTCGGTGACCAACGGGTTCGAGTACCTCAACGCGCTGAAGAACTCCCGCCTGCACGTCTACCGCGATGCCGGCCTGTGGGTGCCGTTCGAGAAGAACGACGAGTTCGTCGGCCTGGTGACGCAGTTCCTCGGCTGACCGGCCGGTTCGTCCGGTGCGTCGCCGGGTCAGTCGTTCGCTGCGGGCGGGGTGACGCCGCGCGCGGTCAGGTAGTCGACGATGACGCCGTTGAACTCGGCGGCGCGTTCGACCTGCGACCAGTGCCCGCACTGGCTGAAGATGTGGGCGTCCGCGTGGGGGATGACATTCAGGAGATCCCAGGTGCGGCTGATCGGGATGACCACGTCCTGGGTGCCGTGGATCAGCAGCACCGGGACGTCGAGCCGGGCCAGCACGTCGAAGTCCAGGGGCAGGGCCTCCCGATCACGGTCCCGGGCCGCCACGACCTCGGCCAACCGGTCGGACGCGGTGTCGTTGAGGGCGCTCGCATAGCGCAGGGCCACCAGCTGGTCGGTCACCAGCGACTTGTCGACGACGAACATCTCCAGCGTCTTGCGCACGCCCTCCTCGGTGAGGACCGGGTTGGCGTGGGTGGCGAGGGCCTTCGTCAGCTTGGCTCCGCCGGTGCCCATCGACACGATGCCGAGCAGGCGCTCCGGGTAGTCGATCGCGAACTGGAACGCCAGCCAGCCGCCGAGCGAATTGCCCACGATCCAGGTCTTTTCGATGCCCAGCGCGTCGAGGACGCGGACCGCGTGCCGGACCCATTCCCGGATGCCGTACGCGGTGTCCGGGGCCACCACGGTCTGGCCGTAGCCGATGGAGTCGATGGCGATGCAGCGGCCGATGCGGGCGATGTCGGGCAGGTTGAGCCACCAGTTCGCGGCGGCGGTGACACCCGTGCCCGAGCCGTGCAGGAAGAGGATTGGAACTCCCTCTCCCATTTCATGGTAATGCGTGAGCTCGCCGGGAGCCGTCTCGAGCCAACGGTCCTCCAGTCCGAAGAAGGGATCGGTGGAGTAGTCGGGAATCTGAACGGCCTGCATGCACTCTCCTCGTCGGACGGCGTGCGGCGAGATGCGCCCACGCCAGCGAATGTTCCAATTTCCGGAACGAGTTTTATAATATGGAACGCGTGCCGCGGGCGCCAGACCCACGGTCAGGTCAACCGGGAATGGCCGGCGATCTGGGAGATCGTCGCGGCCGCCTTGACGATCTCGGCCTCCATCAACTTCTGGCGGCCGCCGTGCACGCGGTGCGCGGGTGCCGCGATGCTCACGGCGGCGATCGGCTTGTGCTCGTGGTTGGTCACGGCTGCTCCGACGGCGAAGACGCCCTCGTAGTGCTCCTCGTTGGAGATCGCGAAACCGCGCCGCCGGACCTCCTGCAGTTCCTCGAGGAAGACGTCCTTGTCGGTGATCGTCTTGTCGGTGTAGCGGTTCAACGTCTTCTGCAGGTATGCGGTGATGAACTCGTCCGTGCTGGCGGCGAGGATGGCCTTGCCCATCGCCGAGGTGTGCAGTTTGGCGAGGGGAGAAGGCATTCGGCCGATCCGCACCGCCTTGTTCTCGGGTTCGATCCGCTCGATGAAGATGAGCTGGTCGCCGCCCGCGAGTACCCCGAGCTGGACGGTCTCCGAGCAGGTCTCGACCAGCCGATGCAGGGTGGGGCGGGCGGCGTCGACCAGTGTGTCGCGCTCGCCGGCGGCCAGGCCGAGCGCAATCACCTTGCGGCCGATCGTGTACCCGTTCCACGGCGTCCGCTCGACGAAGCCGCGCTGGGTGAGTGTGGAGAGCAGGCGGTGGGCAGTCGTCTTAGGCAGACCGGTGCGCTCGGCGATGTCGGCGAGGGTGTCGCCGTTGCGGGTGGTGTCGATCGACTCCAGGATCTTCAGCGCCTTGTCTACTGCGGTATCCATTCCTTCACTCTCTCTGCTGGGACCCCCGCGGGTCCGCGTCGGCCACAGCGTAAGCACCGCGGTGGCGTGCACGGATCGGCCGTTCCACTCACCAGAACCGGCCACGAGCCGAAAAGGCGTCGGGCTCTTCGGTGTAAAGCGGTTCCTGCATCGAACGCAGCGGAGCGCCGCGGCGAAACCACCCGACACGCCAGCGCTGTCCGGCGTGCGCATCGCGGTCACACTTCGATCGGGGGGTGCAGCCGGATCAGCGTCCAGCTCCGGTCCCGCCGGCCGGCGAGTGCGCTGGCGAGCAGCGAGGCGATCAG
>JAEZGR010000270.1 GCA_023437255.1 Pseudomonadota bacterium
GAAGCATCGGCACCGGAGGCACCGGAAGCATCGGCACCGGAGGCACCGGAAGCATCGGCATCGGGGCCATCGGCCCCGGTCCCGGCCGCGGCCGAATCGGCTGAGCCAGCGGCGGCGAATCCCCCCCCTTCTGCCGCCAAGGAGGGCTGATTCATGCGTACCTGGTTCTGGACGCTCGTGGTCTTTGTCGCCGCGGTGGCGCTGGCGCTCGTATTGCGTGAACACAGCGGCAATGTCGTGATCGTGGCCCAGCCGTGGCGCATCGAGCTCTCGCTCACACTGGCCGTGTTGCTGCTGGTGGCCTCCTTCGTCATTCTGTATTTCATATTGCGCGTGTTCTCGTGGGTGGGCACCCGCCCCGACAGTTTTCGAAGCTGGCGCAGCCGCCGCTCGATTCGTCGCGATCAGGAATCCCTCGAAAGCGGCTGGATCAACGTGCTCGAAGGGCGCTATGGCAACGCCGAGAAAGATTTCGCACGAGTGCTCTCGCGCACGCGCTCCGACAAGCGCAAGGTTCTGGCCGCGCTTGCGTCTGCCAATGCCAATCATCATCTGGGCGAATTTGGCCCGCGTGATCAGGCATTGGCGCAGGCCAAGCTGGCGGCGGGCGACGACGTGCGCCTGCGCGAGGCATGGGCAATCGTGGCTGCCGAAATGTACCTTGACCAGAACCGTCCGCAGGACGCCCTGGCATTGCTGCAGCCGCTGCAAGACGCCAGTTCTCGGTATCTGCACGCCACTCGCCTTTTGTTGCGCGCGCACCGCCAGTTGAACAATCACGACCGTGTGTATGAGTTGACGCGCCTGTTGTTGCGTCGCGGTGCGCTCGAAAAGAGCGAGGCCTTGTCTCTGATCGAGGTGTCCGCTGCGGCGCGTCTGCATGCGGCCGGCGCAAGCGGCTTCAAGGCGATCTGGGGCGACCTGAAATCCGACGAACGCACCATGCCTGAAATCGCGCTCGCGGCAGCCAGCGTTCAGGCGGCAGAAGGGAATCACGAAGAAGCCTCGCGCATTCTCGAAGCCGCCATCTCGGTCAAACCCGACCCGCGCTTGCTCAGTGTGTATTCGCAGTGCCCGCCGCAGTTCGTCTCGCGGCGCCTCGCCAAGGCCGAGGAATGGCTCAAGCGCCACCCCGACGACGCGGCGCTGCTGGCCGCCATGGGCAATCTGTGTCTCACCGGGCAACTATGGGGGCCAGGCGAACTTTACCTGAAGCGCAGCATGGCGCTGCGCAACGACATGCGGGTGCACGCCCTGTTGGGCAATCTGTACGACCGGCTGGGCCGGCGTGAAGAAGCCATGCGTCACTGGCGCCTGGCGGCCGGTGTGGCGGGCGTCCTGCCCGCCTTGCCGCGCAGTCATTTCCTGCCTGCAGCCGATACCCGCGGCGATCCCACCCTGATCGATGTCGAGCTGCCTGCCGAAGCGGGCAGCGATACCGCAGCCACGCAAGTGGCACCCGTGGCGGCCAGTGCGGTCGATTATGTGGTGGAAGAAAGCCATGCCCTCGAGGCCACGCAGGGGCCCGGCAACGCGCCCGAGCCCAAAGAAGTAAAATTTGCTGTTTCCGATGATTCAGGCCTCGATGAGTACTTCGACAGTGCGCCGATTCCCGGCGTAGATGTCAGCCAGACTTCCGACGGCCCGAGGCGGGGACACTGAAGCCCTACCTATTCAACCCTTATTCCTAGCAAGGTTAAAGAGCATGAGCTTAGACCGCGTGCCTGCGGGCACCAAGTTGCCAGACGAGTTCAATGTCATCATTGAGATTCCGATGAACGCCGATCCGGTGAAGTACGAAGTCGACAAGGACACCGGCGCTGTGTTCGTTGACCGTTTCATGCTGACGGCCATGCATTATCCGTGCAACTATGGCTACATTCCGCAGACCCTTTCCGATGACGGCGACCCCGTCGACGTGCTGGTCATGACCCCGTTCCCGATTCAGGTGGGCGCAGTGGTCTGCTGCCGTGCGCTGGGCTTGCTCAAGATGGAAGACGAAGCCGGCGGCGACGCCAAGCTTCTGGCCGTGCCCATCGACAAACTGTATCCGGCCTACAGCCGCCTGCGCTCTGTCGAAGACGTTTCCCAGGAAGTGCGCGGCCAGATTCAGCATTTCTTCGAGCACTACAAAGATCTCGAGAAAGGCAAGTGGGTCAAGATTCAGGGCTGGGAAGGCCCCGAATCCGCCGCCCAGGAAATCATGGACAGTGCTGCGCGTTACAGCGCAGGAGCCTGAACACATGAAGACGGTCGTCCCCGCCAGCCCGCAGACACTGTTGCCGGTCCACGGCACTGACGCCGTCTTTCCGGTGCGGCGCGTTTACTGTGTGGGTCGCAATTACGCCGACCATGCGCGCGAAATGGGCTTCACCGGGCGCGAAGATCCCTTCTTCTTCTGCAAGCCGGCCGACGCCATTTTGTATGTGCCTGAAAGCGAAACGGGCGAAATGCCTTACCCGCCGGGCACATCGAACCTGCACTACGAGATCGAACTCGTTGTGGCATTGGGCGGTGGCGGGCGCGACCTCGACATTGAGCAGGCCGCCGCGTGCATCTATGGCTACGCGGTCGGTCTCGACATGACCCGGCGCGACCTGCAGGGAGAGGCCAAGAAGCAGGGACGCCCCTGGGAAGTCGGCAAGGCGTTCGACCATTCGGCTCCCATCGGGCCGATCCATCCCGCTTCTCAAACCGGGGCGATCAACATGGGCGAGGTCACGCTGCACGTCAACGGCGATCTGCGCCAGAAGGGCGACGTCTCGCACATGATCTGGAATATTGCCGAGTCGATTTCCTATCTGTCGGGCCTGTTTGAACTGAAGGCGGGCGACCTGATCTTCACCGGTACGCCCGAAGGCGTCGGGCCGGTCACCCCCGGCGATCTCATGGTCGGGGCCGTGCAGGGCGTCGGCGAGCTTCGCGTAAAAGTGGTGGCTTAACACCCATCAAGGCAAGAGCGGCACTTTGTCGGCATAGTCTGGGGCTTGCCGACTCCGGGGCACGGCAGGTTGCTCCGGGCGAATCTTCGCAACGCTCATGCCATTTACAGCACATGCGCCACACCTTGGAGCCGGCCAGTCGGCCGGCTCCCCCATCTCCTTCGAGCTGGTCTGCCCGGCCGGCAGCCTTCCTTCCCTCAAAACCGCAGTCGACAACGGCGCAGACTGCGTCTACCTCGGTTTTCGCGACGCGACCAATGCCCGCAATTTTGCGGGGCTGAACTTCGACTCCGCCGCCATTGCTCAGGGCATCCGCTACGCGCACGACCGTGGCCGACGTGTATTTCTGGCGCTGAACACCTACCCGCAGCCCGACGCCTGGCCGATCTGGCGCGAGGCGCTCGACCGCGCGGCAGATTCAGGCGTAGACGCAGTCATCATCGCCGACCTGGGCCTCATTCAATACGCAGCGCGAACGCATCCCCACCTCAGGCTGCACCTGTCAGTGCAGGGTTCAGCCACCAATTACGAAGCCATCAATTTTTATCACGAGCGCTTCGACATTCAGCGTGTGGTTTTGCCGCGCGTGCTCTCGATCGCTCAGGTGGAGCAGGTCGCCGAAAACACGCCGGTGGAGATCGAGGTCTTCGGTTTTGGCAGCCTCTGCGTCATGGTCGAAGGGCGCTGCGCACTGTCTTCCTACACCACCGGTGAGTCGCCCAATACGCATGGCGTGTGTTCTCCCGCCCGGCACGTACGCTGGCAGCAGACACCACAGGGCCTGGAATCGCGACTGAACGGGGTGCTCATTGACCGGTATGCCGATGGCGAGAACGCGGGTTATCCCACGCTGTGCAAGGGGCGCTTTGATGTGGCAGGCGAAAACTATTACGCGCTGGAAGAGCCGACCAGCCTGAATACCCTCGAGCTATTGCCCCGGCTCATGGCCATGGGTGTCAGGGCCGTGAAGATCGAAGGCCGGCAACGTAGCCCGGCCTACGTGGCACAGGTCACGCGGGTATGGCGACAGGCCATTGATCAGGCGCTGGCCAATGCTGCGCGTTATTCGGTCAATCCGGCCTGGTCTGCAGAGCTTGCCAAGGTTTCCGAAGGCCAGCAGCAGACGCTCGGTGCCTATCACCGCCCCTGGAAATGATTTCGGAGTTCTTGATGAAGATAGCGCTTGGTCCGCTGCAGTATTACTGGCCCCGCGTGGCCACCCTGCAGTTCTATGAATCGGTACGCGAATGGCCCGTCGATATCGTGTACCTCGGTGAAACGGTCTGTTCGCGGCGCCACGAGCTGCGCCTGCCCGATTGGCTTGAAGTCGCCGACATGCTCGCCGATGCCGGCAAGCAGGTTGTGATGTCCACCCAGGTGTTGCTCGAATCCGGTGTGGAGCTCACCACCATGCGCAAGCTGGTCGATAACGGCCGCTACGAGATCGAGGCCAATGACATGGGCGCGGTACGTTACCTGAACGACCGGCCTTTTGTCGCGGGCCCCTTCCTGAACGCCTACAGCAAGCCCTCGCTCGAGGTCCTGGCTGCCGCCGGCGCCACGCGCTGGGTCATGCCGCTCGAAATGGGCCGGGCCGGCCTTGTGCGCATGCAGGCAGACAGGCCCGAGGGCATGCAGACCGAGGTATTCGCCTATGGCCGCATGCCGCTCGCCTTCTCGGCGCGCTGTTTCACCGCCCGCAATCGCAACCTGCCCAAAGACAATTGCCATTACGTATGCATGGACCACCCCGATGGCCTGATGATGCAGACGCGTGAAGCGCAGAACTTCCTCACCATCAACGGCATTCAGACGCAGTCGGCGCATGTGCACACGCTCATCCACGAACTCGCCGATCTCGTTGATCTCGGTGTGGATGTGATTCGCTTGAGCCCCCAGTCGCAGCACATGCAAGAGGTCGTCAAGGTGTTCCGCTCGGTGCTCGATGGCGAGCAGGTCGCGGCGGCCGCTCACGAGCGGTTGTTGCCGCGCATGCCGGCCGCTCCCGGCAATGGTTATTGGTACGGTCGCCCCGGCCTCGACATGGTATTGCCTCATACAGCAGGAGCA
>JAEZGR010000331.1 GCA_023437255.1 Pseudomonadota bacterium
CGGCCGTTGCGGGCCGCGGCCAGCACCTCGTGAACCGAATTGAAGGGGCTTTCGGGATGCGTGACCAGCACCATGGGCAGCGTGCCCGTGAGAATCACCGGCTCGAAATCATTCTCGGGATCGAAGCCCACCGAAGAATAAAGATACGGATTCAGCACGTGGGTGGCGTTCGTACCCATGACCAGTGTGTAGCCGTCGGCGGGTGCGCGTGCGGCCATCTGCGCCCCGATCATGCCGCCCGCGCCGCCGACGTTTTCCACCACAAAGGGCTGGCCCAGCGCGTCGCTGAGGTGGTCGGCAAGAAAACGGGTGGCGATATCGGTACCCTGGCCCGCGGGGTATGGAACGATGATTTTGACGGGTTTTTCGGGGTAGGTGGCAGCCTGTACGCCGGCTGTGATGAAGAGGAAGGCGGCGACAGCCAGTGTCTTGAGGCGTGCGCGCATCGTTCGTCTCCTTCTTTTTGTCTCCTGAAGGCCTATGGTACGCCTTTCAGTGCCATTTGTAGGTAGGAGATGCCGCGAATTGCCTGTCGCGAATGTCAGCTCAGCGTTGCCGGGCCAGCAGCTGGCGGCAATGAGCCAGCTGGTCTTCGATTTCCTTCAGGGTCAATTCCAGGTCCTGGCGCTGCTGCATCAGGGTGCCGTGGTGCTTTTCCAGCACGTCGACGTAGTATTGAAGCTGGGCCTCTGTATTGCCGGCATCCGCGTCGTACATGTTGATGAGATCCAGAATCTCCGAGAGCTGGAATCCCATGCGCTTGCCGCGCAAGGCAAGCTTGAGTCGCGTGCGGTCGCGGGGGTGGTACACCCGGTTGCGGCCTTCGCGGCTGGGGCTCACGATGCCCTGATCTTCATAGAAGCGTATCGTTCGGGGCGTGATGCCGAACTCTTTGGCGAGTTCGGAAATCGTCCAGGTGGTCTGGCTCATGTTTTTACTTGCAGTTTACGTTAACGTAACATGATGCCATAACGAAGGGCGCCCGCAAACGGCGCCCATAGCAACGGAGAAGTGAATGAATCCCAATGAGCAACGGCTTGAGTACCCTCTTGGCGACACGCTGGCGCAGCCCGGGGACCCCCTGGCGCTGGCCGATGGCGTGTATTGGATACGCATGCCCCTGCCGTTTGTCCTTGACCATATCAATCTGTGGCTGCTGCGCGATCGGATCGACGGGCGTGATGGCTGGACCATTGTCGACTGCGGCGTGGCGCGCCCGGAAGTAAAGGCGCTCTGGGATCGTATTTTCGAAGAGAAACTGCAAGGTCTGCCCGTGTTGCGCGTGATCGTGACCCACATGCACCCCGACCACGTGGGGCTGGCAGGGTGGATCTGTGAACGCTGGAAATCGCCCCTGTGGATGTCGATGACCGATTATTTTGTGGCGCGTCACTGGGCGCAGCCGGACTCGGGCGACCATTCGGGGGGCGGCCCCAACGGCGAGGCCGCCGTGGTGCATTTTTCGCGTCATGGCATGCAGGACCCGGAGAGCCTTGAGCAGATCCGGCAGCGTGCGGGCTATTACACAAGCCTGGTCGAGCCCTTGCCGGGGAGCTTCCGCCGCTTGATTCACGGCGACCGCATCTCCATCGGGGGGCGCGAGTGGCGCGTGATTGTGGGCTACGGCCATGCGCCGGAGCACCTGTCGCTGTACTGCGATGACCTGGGCGTGCTGATCTCCGGCGACATGGTTCTGCCGCGCATTTCCACCAACGTGAGCGTGTTCCATTTCGAGCCGGAGGCGAACCCTCTGCCGCTGTATCTCGACTCGCTCGATCGCTATGCCGATCTGCCAGAAGACACGCTGATTCTGCCCTCTCACGGCAAACCGTTCCGCGGCCTGCATGAGCGTATTCGCCAGCAGCACGAACATCATGCCGAACGGCTGGCAGAAGTGGTGGAGGCCTGTGCCGAGCCGCTCTCGGCGGCCGACGTAGTGCCGGTGCTGTTCCATCGCAAGCTCGATCTGCACCAGCTCACATTCGCCATGGGCGAGGCGCTGGCTCACCTGCACGCGCTGTACTTCGAAGGCCGGCTGACGCGCAGCATGGGCGCAGACCGGATCTATCGGTTCACGGCGGCCTGATCCGCCGCTGCCGGCGCTCAACGCTGCGAGTCGAGCAGCTTGAGCGCCAGGCCGATGAACACGATGCCGGCGATCCGGTTGAGCCAGATCTGGGCGGCGGGCGAGCGTTGCAGGCGTTCGCCCACAGCGCCCGAGAACACCGCGATGGCGCTGAAGACAAGCAGCGCTGCCAGCATGAAGAGGATTCCCAGCATCAGCATCTGCATGCCGATGGAGCCGCGCGCCGGCGAGGCGAACTGAGGAAGAAAGGCCAGAAAGAATACGGTGACCTTGGGGTTGGTGAGGCTCATGAAGACCCCGCGCCGGTACAGCTGGCCGCCGGTCTGACGCGGAGGCTTCTCGCCGGAAAGCCTGCCGGCGCCGGCCCGCAGGGCGCCCCATGCCAGGTACAGCAGATAGGCGGCACCCGCCAGCTTGACGGCCGTGAAGGCGGTTGCAGAGGCGGCAAACACCGCAGCCAGCCCCACGGAGACGGCGATCGTATGGCCAAGAACACCCGTGCAAAGCCCCAGCACGACCCACAGGCCCGCGGCACGGCCCCACATGGCAGACTGCATGAGAACGAAAAGGTTGTCCGGCCCGGGCGAGAGCGCCAGCAGCACGGCAATGCCAAAGAACGACAGTGCGACTTCAGGTGTAAGCATGGAGGCAAGCGGTGTTTTGGGCGGCGAGTGATAAGCTCTTGGCTTCATCATACAACTCGCAAGGCAGAGGTGACATGGCTGCTTCCCGTTCACGACATCTCGATACACAGCTTCAGCATACCGGTACGGCGGAGTTCGATCCGGTGACCGGCGCGGCGCCCGTGGCGCTGCCTTCCATGCGTACCAGCACGGTGCGCTTTCGCGACCTCGACGCGCTCGCCGCCGCGCATGCGGCACGGGCGCGTGGCGAACGCCGGGTCACCTACGGCCGCATGGGCATGGACACGCACGCCGCGCTGGAAGAAGTCTTCTGCCAGCTCGAAGGCGGTGAGCGCGCCTTTCTGGCGTCTTCCGGCCTGGGCGCGATCACCCTGGCCATGATGGCGCTGCTGAATGCGGGCGATCACGTGCTGGTGGCCGATTGCTCGTACGGCCCGGTGCGCACGCTCGACACCACGGTCCTGCGCCGCTTTGGCGTGCAGTCCAGCTATTGCCGTGGCACGGTCGAGGCCTTCGAGGCCCAGCGCCGGCCCGAAACCCGCATGCTGTATGTCGAATCACCGGGTTCCCTGCTGTTCGAGATGCTCGATCTGCCCGCCCTGGCTGAGTATGCGCATGCGCACGGGCTCGTACTGGTGGTCGACAATACCTGGGGCTCGGGCTATATCTACCAGCCGTTGTCGCTGGGCGCCGATGTCAGCGTGGTCGCCGGCACCAAGTATGTGGGCGGGCACTCCGACCTCATGCTGGGCGCTGTGGTCGTAAAGGATGCCGAGCTGGCTCGCCGTCTTGGCGAGAATCACTATGCGCTGGGCATGTCGGTGAGCGCCGACGACGCGTGGTTGGCGTTACGGGGCGTACGCACCCTGCCCATCCGCATGAAGGAATCCGCCCGTAATGCGCTGGCCGTGTGCGAGTTTTTTGCCTCGCGGCCGGAAGTCGCCCGCATCTATCACCCCGCCTGGCCGGAAGATCCGGGCCATGCGCTGTGGAAGCGGGACTGCACGGGTTCCAACGGCATGCTGTCGGTGGCACTCAAGCTCGACGCCGAAGGCGCGCGTAGTTTTGTGAACGCGTTGCAGCTCTTCGGGATCGGTTATTCGTGGGGCGGCTTCGAAAGCCTCGTGCAGCTGGTCGAGCCGTCTGGGCTCAAGGGGCACGGCTACTGGCCTGCCGACACCTACCCGGTGGTGCGCCTGCACATCGGCCTGGAATCCGTCGAGGACCTGATCGACGATCTGGCGCAGGCGCTGCAGGCGGCGGCCTGAGCGGGGCGAACGCCCACCTGCCGAAGCCTCATTTGTAAATCAAGAGGGGCTGCCCGTTCAGGCAGCCCGGTCGGCTCAAGACGCTTCGGCGGGGCTTACTGCGCCAGCACTTTTTCGAGCAGACTTTGCGCCTCGGTGATCGCGCTTTCGTAGGTGCCGGTCATGCCGGGCGACGTGGTGTAGCGGCCGCCGACTGCCAGCGTGGGCGTGCTGTCGACCTTGTAGCTCTTCACCAGTTCATTGGCGCGTGTCACTTTGTTGGTGATGCCGAATGAATTGAACGTGGCCTCGAACTGTTGACGGTCGATGCCCTGCTTGGCCGCCCAGTCGGCCATCGCGTCGAGGTCATAGAGGCGCTGACGCTCGCGGTGCAGTGCCGCGAAGAATTTTTCGTGCAGATCGAGCCGGTCGAGCGCCTCGAGCGTGTAGTACATCTTCTGCAGGCCCGCCATGTTCGCATTGAAAGCAACCGGCACGCGCTTGAAGGCGACGTTGTCCGGGAAGCTCTGCGCCCATTTTGCCGTCATGGGCTCCATGGTGAAGCAGTGCGGGCAGGTGTAGGCGAAGAACTCGAGAACTTCGACCTTGCCCGCTGTGTCGGAGGGCTGCGCGGGCTCAAGCGTGTTGAAGCGCTGCTGGGCCTGGCCTGCGGGTGCGAACGCCAGGCCTGCCAGCAGGCTGGCAGCGGCAAGAGTGCGGAGAATCGGATGCTTCAGCGACATGGTGATTCCTGATTGCAAATGAGTTGAGACAACACGGCGCGGCCTCCGTTCCCCGGTGAGGGGCCGGTGGTCACTGCCGTACCACCGACGTTTCGATCTTTTCACTGCCCAGGCGGCTGCGGGCGGTGTTCATTTCATCGAGTCCCTTGAAGGGCCCCACACGCACGCGATGCAGCGTAGCGCCGTTGACTTCTGCCGCCTGCACTTGCGCCTGCATGCCCAACATGATGACACGCGCCCGCATGGCTTCGGCCTCGCTGTTGTTTCGGAAGGCGCCCGCCTGCAGGAAATAGGTGCCCTGGTTCTGGCGCGCAGCCGGTGCCGGTGCAGGCGCCGCGGCCGGCGGGGCCGGGGTGGCGATCTGGCTGGGTGCCGAGATCTGGTTCTCGACTGAAGGCGGTGTGCCTTCGCCCAGGCTCGCGATCAGGTTGCCTAGGCTGTCGGTACCCGGCTGGCTGGGCGTGGCGGCCGTGCCGGGCGCCGGCGTCGCGGGCGGTGTCACGCCCGTGCCGGGGACTGCGCCGAGGTTGCGCCCGTGCAGGCCCTGGTTGGGGTCGGGAGCGTCGCGCACATCGGGCAGCAGTACGGTGGGTGGCTTGCGGCTCGCCTTGTCGGCAAAGGGCATGGGTACCTGCGTCACGAAGAGCGCCACAGCCACCGCTGCGGCCAGGCCCAGCACCAGCCCGAGCACGATGCCGTACAGGGTGATGCCACTCCGCTTGGTCGACTTGCGCCTTGCCATCTGGGCTTACATCCTTTCGGGCGCGGAGACGCCCAGCAGACCCAGGCCGTTGGCGATGACGCGGCGCGTGGCGTCGGCCAGGCGCAGGCGTGCCAGCTTGAGCGTTTCGTCGTCGACCAGCACGCGT
This sequence comes from Pseudomonadota bacterium, assembly GCA_023437255.1. Lineage (GTDB taxonomy): Bacteria > Pseudomonadota > Gammaproteobacteria > Burkholderiales > Burkholderiaceae_B > Yanghanlia. The sequence goes on from JAEZGR010000331.1 coordinate 5,590, forward strand.
TCCGCGTTGTACCAGGCGTGGAAATCGGCCGCACAATCGCGCAGCCAGAAGGCCAGCTGGTGCGGCGCAAGATCGGTTGCTGCTGCCGCGAGCATGCCGGGGAATTCGGCCAGCCGCCGCATGAGCGCGAACTCGGTGGGTGCCACCAGCGGCGCAGTGGAGGCCGTGGCGATGGAGTCGCGCAGTTCCGGCGACTGGTTCAGCATCGAGCAGATTCGCGCGTGGGCGTACTGGATGTAATAAACCGGGTTCTCGTCGCTGCGCGACAACGCCAGGTCGACGTCGAACACGAACTCGGAATCGGCGCGCCGTTGAATGAGGAAGTAGCGCACTGCGTCTTGCCCCACCCAGTCGATGAGGTCGCGCATCGTGACATAGCTGCCTGCGCGCTTGGAGATCTTGACCTCGGCCCCGTCGCGCACCACTTTTACCATCTTGTGCAGGATGTAGGCGGGGTAGTCTTTGGGAATGCCGATATTCAGCGCCTGCAGACCGGCGCGCACCCGGGCCACCGTGCCGTGGTGGTCGCTGCCCTGAATATTGATGGCGTGTTCGTAACCGCGTTCCCATTTGGCGACGTGGTAGGCCACATCGGGCACGAAATAGGTGTAGCCGCCGTCGGTCTTGCGCATGACGCGGTCTTTGTCGTCGCCCGTACCCAGCTCGGTGGTGCGCAGCCACAATGCGCCTTCATGTTCGTAGGTGTAGCCCGAGTCGATCAGGGCCTGCACCGTGCGCTCGACGCGGCCCGATGTGTACAGCGAGCTTTCGAGATAGAAGTTGTCGAACTTGAGGTTGAACGCCTGAAGGTCGAGATCCTGCTCGCGCCGCAGGTAGGCCACGGCGAAAACGCGAATGTCTTCGAGCGAGTCGATGTTCTTGCTGGCGGTGACCGACGCGCCGTCAGCCGCCTGAACCGTGGCGCCCGCCAGAAAGTCGCGGGCGATTTCCATGATGTAGTCGCCCTTGTAGCCATCGGTCGGGAAGTCGGGCGAATCGGGTTCGATGCCCCGGGCGCGTGCCTGGACGCTGATCGCCAGGTTGTCGATCTGGTTGCCAGCGTCGTTGTAGTAGAACTCGCGCAGCACGTCGTAGCCCTGAGACGTAAAGAGGCGGCACAGTGCGTCGCCCAGCGCGGCCTGGCGGGCATGGCCCACGTGCAGCGGGCCGGTCGGGTTGGCCGAGACGAACTCGACCATGAGCTTGCGGCCGGCAGGAGCTACGTGGCCGTAGCGCTCGCCCTGTTCGGCAATGGTGTGCAGCACGGCCTGGTGGGCGGCCGGCGCAAGACGGAAGTTGATGAAACCCGGGCCCGCGATCTCGATGGCTTCGACCAGCTCGCTCACGGCGGGGTCGGCCTGAAGATGCGCAACGATCTGCTGAGCGAGTTCGCGCGGATTGCGCTTTGCAGGCTTGGCCAGTTGCATGGCCGCATTGCAGGCGATATCGCCATGGGCGGCGATTTTCGGCCGTTCGAGCGCGATCGTGGGCTGCGCGTCGGGCAACAGGGCGCGCACGGCGGATTCGATACGGGAGATGAGCTGTTTTTGATGCTCGGGGAGCATAAGGCAGATTCGTTCAGACGTTGAAGCCAAAATGATACCGTGAAACGGCGAGTGGCCCCTCAGCGCGCCCAGCCCAGCGTGTCGTTAAGCCACTGCTCATAACCCTGCATGTCGACGCTGCCCACGCGATCGTCGGCGTTGGAGCGCCAGTTGTCGGCGCGATGGATGAAGGCTTCCATTTGGGTGCGGGGAGTGGCGCCCAGGCGCGGGTCGTCGTGCTGATACGCACGCCGCACCGCACCCGACGGGGCCTGTATGGCGCGGTCGCCCTCCTGCACGGTGCGCAGCAGCGGGCTGCGCAGATCACGCAGCACGGGCGACATGACCTGCGTATGGGCTTCATTGAGCTGCGCGAAATCCACGTTGGCGGCCAGCGCCTGCCAGTGCATCCATGCCAGCGCGACCTTTGCCAGATCCGAACCCGGCTCGGTCGGGG
>JAEZGR010000307.1 GCA_023437255.1 Pseudomonadota bacterium
GGTGAAAATAGGCCGGCGCGCTGTTCAGGGCGAAGATCAGGGCGGCCTTTTCGACTGCACTGGGCGGATGGCCGTAGTAGTCCTCTGCGAATGCGGTGGCTTCGAACTCTTCCTGGGGCGCACATTCCCACAGGAAATCAATTTCGATGGTGGCCGCCTGTGCCTCGGCCTGCTTCATCAGCTCTGCGGGTTCGGGCGAGTCGAACTCGAACAATACGATCGCGTTCTTGATTTTGCTGCGCTTGCCCGACTCCGACTCCACCTGCATGGTCGAGTCGCTGCGGGAGAAAATCTTTGCGGCCTTGAATGTACCGCTTTCTTCATAAAGAACGTGCATGATGTCTTTGTGTGATGCCCGGGCCTACGGCTCAGGCGTTTCTAAGGGCGCGCCAATACGCGCTCAAGCACCTCGGGCAGCCAGTCGTGAAAGTCGGAGATGCCGTGGTCACTGCCTTCGAGCAGTCGCAGCTCACAGCCCCGATACCATTCGACCATCTCGCGCCAGTCGAGCACTTCATCGCCTTTGGCTGCCAGCAGGTAATACCGGCTCGGGTCGGCCGGACGGCCCGCCGCCATTTCGGCAAGCTCGTCGACATACTCCGGCAGGAAGTGGAAGCGCTCGGACGAATTCCACATGGTGTGCTCACCCACCTGTGTGGCGAGGTCGCGCGCCGCGTACACCGCGGGGTTCAAGAGCACTGCCCGGCAGTGCCATGTTTCGGCCAGACAGGTCGCGTAATAACCACCCAGCGAAGAGCCGACCACAACCAGCTCGGTGCGTGGATCCATGCCCTGCTGCACTCGATTCTCGATCAGGCGCGTGGCCAGCTCCATGGCTCGCGCGGGGCTGGGCGGCAGTTGCGGGCAGCACCAGTCGCCGCCCCGTCCCGCCGCTCGCACGGCCTCTTCGAGTACGGTGGCCTTGAACGATTGTGGCGACGAACGAAAGCCATGGAGGTACAGGATCATGGGGCGCTCCTTGTGGCGGCGAGACGCTGCAGCAGGCGAGTGTGTATGCCCTGGAAACCGCCATTGCTCATGACCAGAACATGATCGCCGGGGCGGGCGGCCAGTTGTACCGCTTCGACCATTTTATCGATATCGCTCCAGCACGATGCGCGCTCGCCGAGCGGCGAGAGCACGGTGGAGGGATCCCAGCCCAGGGCGTGCGGCCCGCTGGTCGGGCCGTAGCAATAGACCAGATCGGCCTGTTCGAGCGCCGCTGGCAGGCGGTCGGCCACGGCGCCCAGTTTCATGGTGTTCGAGCGCGGCTCCAGAACCGCCAGGATGCGCCCTTCGCGCTGCTGGTGCCTGAGACCGGCGATCGTGGTTGCGATGGCGGTGGGGTGATGGGCGAAATCGTCGTAGACGGTGATGCCGTCGACGCTGCCACGCACTTCCATGCGGCGCTTGACGCCACGGAAGCTGTTGAGGGCCTCGACGGCCTGTTCCGGCCGTACGCCCACGTGTGCTGCGGCTGCGATGGCGGCGAGCGCATTGCGCTGGTTGTGGGCGCCAGCATGATTCCAGTCCACGGTACCGACGCTGCGACCCTCGTGGATGACTTCGAAAGTGCCCGAGTGCGGTTCACCTCGGGCCTGCCAGGTGGCGTCGCTGCCGAAGGTTTCCACGGGCGTCCAGCAGCCGCGATCCAGTACCCGCTGCAAAGCGGCGTCGCCGGCGGGCACGAGAATGCGGCCTTCTGATGGAATGGTGCGCACTAGATGGTGGAACTGGGTTTCGATAGCCGCCAGATCGGCAAAGATGTCAGCGTGATCGAACTCCAGATTGTTCAGAATGGCGGTGCGAGGCCGGTAGTGCACGAACTTGGAACGCTTGTCGAAGAAGGCCGTGTCGTACTCGTCGGCTTCGATCACGAAGTGCTTCTGATGGGTCGACAGCCGCGCCGAGACGCCGATGTCGGCGGCGACGCCGCCGATGAGGAAGTTCGGGGCCAGGCTGCAGGCATCGAGCACATGCGTGAGCATGGCCGTGGTGGTGGTCTTGCCATGGGTACCGGCCACGGCCAGCACGTGCTGATGACGCAGGACCGCCTCGCCGAGCCACTGCGGACCTGACACGTAGGGGGCACCCGCATTCAGGATGGCCTCCATGAGCGGATTGCCGCGGCGTACGACGTTGCCCACCACGAAAAGGTCGGGGCGCAGCGCGAGCTGGTCGGCGTCGAAGCCCTCGATGAGACGGATACCCTGCTCCTCGAGCTGAGTGCTCATGGGCGGGTAGACGCCGGCGTCGCAACCGGTGACGGTGTGGCCCGCCGCACGTGCGATCAGGGCGAGCCCGCCCATGAACGTGCCGCAGATGCCAATGATGTGCAAGTGCATGGTGTTCCTCCGGCGCTTATTGTAATTGTGTCGGTGTCGCCGCCCTCTGGTATCCGCCTCTGGCCGTGCGCCGGGCCGCGGCTTGCGGCGGCGCGGGGGGCTATCATCAACTGTAATATCAAACTGGATCAAGGCTTTACATCATGAAGCGGCGAGATTTCCTGCGCCAGGGTATCGGGCTGGCGGCCGGTGCGGCTCTGTTTCCCCTGCCTCTGCTGGCGGCCGACGCCGACCCGGCAAGCACCTTCCTGGCCAACAGCTTTCCCGACCTGCAAGGGCAGCCGGTTCCCTTGTCGCGCTACGCGGGCAAGCCGCTGGTGGTCAATTTCTGGGCCACCTGGTGTGCGCCCTGCATCAAGGAAATGCCCGACCTCGACGAACTATCTCGCAAGTACACCGACATGACCTTTCTGGGGGTGGCGGTCGATACGCAGGCCAACGTCGAACGTTTTCTCAAGAAGGTTCAGGTGTCGTACCCGCTCGTAGTCGCCGGCCACGGCGGCATCGAGAAGATGAAGGCCCTCGGAAACCGCAAGGGCGGTTTGCCTTACACGGTCATCTTCGACTCGCAATCGCAGATGCACAGCGAGATTCTCGGGCAGGTCGATCCGCACGATCTCGACACGCGGCTGGCGGCGTTGAACCGGGGTACTTAATAGACAAACAACCCTTTTTGGCGTAAAAAGGCGGTCTGTCTTCACGAAAATTCCATAATGGCGCAGCGCATTCTGGTTCTGCACGGCCCCAATCTCAATCTGCTTGGCACCCGCGAGCCCGAGGTCTATGGCACGCTCACCTTGGCCGACATCAACCAACGCCTTCAGGAAATCGCCGCCGCACGGGGTGCGGAACTGGCGGTTTACCAAAGCAACCACGAGGGTGAGCTGGTCGACCGCATCCAGGAAGCGGGGCGCGACGGAACGCAGTACATCATTGTCAATGCCGCCGCCTACACGCATACGAGCGTTGCAATTCGTGATGCACTGTCCGGCGTCAAGATCCCTTTCGTTGAAGTGCACCTGTCCAATGTCTACAGGCGCGAAGCATTCAGGCATCATTCGTATCTTTCCGACGTTGCGCAAGGCGTAATCGCCGGGTTGGGTGCGTTTGGCTACGAGGCCGCTTTACAGTACGCGCTCGCCGCCTAGGCGGGGCGTTATCTTTTTTCAAACACTATGCATGGGCCCTGCGCTAGCACGGTGGGGCAATGCCACGGAAAGTTGGAATGGACCTAAGAAAACTTAAAACCCTCATCGACCTGGTTGCCGAATCGGGCATTGCAGAACTCGAAATCACCGAGGGCGAAGGCAAGGTCAGAATCGTCAAGTTCTCGCAGACCACACCGGTTGCGCCCGTCGTCGAACAGCCGGCACAGGTGGCGACCGTGGCTGCGGCACCGGCGGCACCCGCTGCGCCTGCCGCGCCGGCGGCCCCCGCCGGTCATGTGGTCAAGGCACCCATGGTGGGCACCTTCTATCGCGCGCCCAATCCCGGCGCCTCACCGTTTGTCGAAGTCGGTCAGAGCGTCAAGGAAGGCGATGCCCTGTGCATCATCGAAGCCATGAAGCTCCTGAACGAGATCGAAGCCGACAAGAGCGGGGTTATCAAGGAAATCCTGGTCGAGAACGGTGAGCCGGTCGAATACGGTCAACCCCTGTTCATCATTGGCTGATCCATGTTCGAGAAGATCCTGATCGCCAATCGCGGCGAAATTGCATTGCGGATCCAGCGGGCCTGCCGCGAGCTCGGCGTGAAGACAGTGGTGGTCCATTCCGAGGCCGACCGCGACGCCAAGTATGTTCGTCTTGCCGACGAATCGGTGTGTATCGGGCCCGCCTCGCCGCGTGACAGCTATCTGAACATGCCGGCCATCATTTCGGCGGCCGAAGTCACCGACGCCGAGGCCATTCACCCCGGCTATGGTTTTCTTGCCGAAAATGCCGACTTCGCGGAGCGCGTTGAAAAGAGCGGCTTCGTGTTCATCGGCCCGCGCCCTGAGTCCATCCGTACCATGGGTGACAAGGTCAAGGCCAAGCAGGCCATGATCGCAGCTGGTGTGCCCGTTGTGCCCGGTTCCGAAGGGGGCTTGCCTGAAGACCCCGCCGAAATTCTGCGTATTGCGCGCGAAGTCGGCTACCCCGTAATCGTGAAGGCGGCGGGCGGTGGTGGCGGGCGTGGCATGCGCGTGGTGTACACCGAAGCCGCACTGTTAAATGCGGTCGCGCTCACCCGTAACGAAGCGCAGGCCGCGTTCGACAACCCCGAAGTCTATATGGAGAAGTTCCTCGAGAACCCTCGCCATATCGAGATTCAGATCCTGGCCGACGGTGGGCGCAATGCGCTCTGGCTGGGTGAGCGCGATTGTTCGATGCAGCGCCGCCACCAGAAGGTCATCGAAGAGGCACCGGCGCCGGGTATTCCGCGTCGGCTCATCGAGCGCATCGGTGAGCGCTGTGCCGAAGCCTGTCGCGGCATGGGATACCGCGGTGCGGGCACGTTCGAATTCCTGTATGAAGACGGCGAATTCTATTTCATTGAAATGAATACCCGTATTCAGGTCGAGCATACGGTCACCGAGATGATCACGGGTATCGATCTGGTGCAGCAGCAGATCCGTATTGCAGCCGGCGAAAAATTCACGCTGCGTCAGCGCGATGTGCAGTTCCGCGGCCATGCGATCGAGTGTCGGATCAACGCCGAAGATCCCTTTAAGTTCATTCCGAGCCCTGGCCGCATCACCAACTGGCACGTGCCGGGTGGGCCTGGCGTGCGCATGGACTCCCATGTGTTCTCGGGCTACACGGTGCCGCCCAACTACGACTCCATGATCGGCAAGCTCATCACCTATGGCG
>JAEZGR010000350.1 GCA_023437255.1 Pseudomonadota bacterium
ACGTAGGGCACGGTTTCCGAACGCAGCAGCGTGATTGCCCTGGATGAGCCGGCATCCGACACGACCAGTGCGACGCCGTCGACGCCGAATGACAACAGCTGACGCACCGCTTCCTCTTCGGTATCGAGGCGATATTGCGTGGTCATCGGCATGATCGCGTAACCCTGTTCGGCCGTCGCGCCGGCCATGCCCTGCAAGCATTCTGCAAACACCGGATTCTCGAGCGTAGGCAGGACGATACCCAACACCTTGCTGCGCTGTGTGCGCAGAGTCCGGGCCGACGCGTTCGGCCGGTAGCCGAGCTTCTGCGCTACCGCAAGCACGCTTTCGCGGGTGCGGGGCTGCACGAGATCGGGGTAGTTGAAGACGCGCGATACGGTGGCGGGGGACACGCCCGCATCACGGGCGATGTCGACGATGGATATGCGCGGCAGCGAGGGTTTTGGGGTGTCCATGACGGTCACGGATGAAAACGATTTCACGCATTATATGAAGCATTTCACGACAGATTTGTGACAATGACCGATCAGACATGAATTTGGGCGTGTGGCGCACCCTGAATGGGTGCTTTTCCAAATTTCAGGAAGCTGCTAGAATAGCGGGCTAACTCTCATCCTCTGCACTTGGCACCTCTTATAACCCTTAGCCTTTTGCAAGATGGCACCTGGAGCAAACTGTGAATATCATCGAAATCCTTGAGCAGGAAGAAATCCAGCGCCTGACCGGCGGCCAGACCCCGCCCGAATTCGGCCCTGGCGACACCGTTGTGGTCAACGTGAACGTAGTTGAAGGCACCCGCAAGCGCGTGCAGGCCTACGAAGGCGTCGTGATCGCTCGCCGCAACCGTGGCCTGAACTCCTCGTTCATCGTGCGCAAGATCTCCTCCGGCGAAGCCGTGGAGCGTACATTCCAGCTGTATTCGCCGCAGATCGCCAGCATCGAAGTCAAGCGTCGTGGCGACGTGCGTCGTGCTAAACTGTACTACCTGCGCAGCCGTTCTGGTAAGTCTGCCCGCATCAAAGAAAAGCTGGTCCGTTCCAGCAAGAAGACTGCAGCCTGAGCGCGAATCAGTCTCCAACAAAGGCACCCCAGAGCGGGTGCCTTTGTTTTTGCCGAGTATGAAACGTATTCCTCCTGTTGTGTTTCCCCGGCATAAAGCCGGGTTCGATCCATCGGCGCAGCCGGTGATCGCCCGACCGGCGTTGCCGGCGCTCTCGCCCGGCACGTTACAGCTGCCGTTCATCCGGCGGGCCTTCTCTGTTCCGGTGCCATGGCAGGTCGAGCCCCTGTTCACCAATCTGTTCGATCTCGATACTTCAGGCCGCCCCGACATTCGCGAGGCGGCCGTGTTCATTCCGCTTGTCGAACGCGCTGACGGCGTGCATGTGATGTTCACCCGCCGTGCCGCTCATCTGTACCACCACGCCGGGCAGATCTGTTTCCCCGGAGGCCGGATCGAAGACACCGACCCCGATTTCGTGCAGGCGGCGCTGCGCGAGACCTGGGAAGAGGTCGGCGTAGAACCGCGCTATGTCGAGCTTATCGGTACGCAGCCCAGCTTTCTCACTTCGACCCGCTACACCATGAAACCGGTCATCGGGATATTGCGACCCGGCTATACGCTGGTGCCTGATCGCAGCGAGGTGGAAGAGATATTCGAGGTGCCCATGTCGATCCTGCTCGACCCGACCCTGCACCGGTTGCATGAGATTCGTCCCACCGAGGGGCTGCCAAGGTACTTCTTCTCGGTGAGCTGGGGTGATTACTTCATCTGGGGCGCCACGGCGGCCTTGATCCGCAACATGTACCACTACCTGGCCGCCGCCGAGGCGTCGGGGCTGGTCGACGCCCACGAAGGCTGACGCCGGCCGGCTCAGTACGTGCTTCGGGCCTCGTTTTCAGCCAGGAGGCGCTCATACAGCGCATGGCGTTCGGGGGCGATCTCGCCTCGCTCAAGCGCCGCCTGCACGCCGCAGCCCGGTTCATGCCGGTGACTGCAGTTATAGAAGCGGCAGTCTTCCATGGGCTTCGTGAACTCCGGGAAGCCCCGCATGATGTCTTCGCGTTCGAGATGGTGCAGACCGAAGGCCTGGAAGCCGGGGGAATCGATCAGGTCGCCGCCCTGAGGCAGGTGATACAGGCGGGTCGCCGTGGTGGTGTGGCGCCCGGCCCCCAACGCCTGGGAGTGTTCCTGGGTGGCGGCACCGGCGGCAGGCACCAGCGCATTCAGAATGGTTGACTTACCCATGGCGCTTTGCCCCAGCAGCAGGGTGCAGCGCCCCTGCAGCAGTGGCAGCAGCACCTGACGCGTGGGTTCCGGGTCGGTGGCCACGGTCTCGACCATGGGCACGCCCAGCTGGCGCAAGGGTTCGAGTCGTGCACGCGCCTGTTCGGCAGAGGGCAGATCGACCTTGTTCAACACGATCAGTGGCTCGATGTCGGCGCTCCAGGCACCCACCAGGGCCCGCCCCGCCAGATCGTCTGAAAATGCGGGCTCGGGCGCCACCACGATAAGCAGACGATCGACGTTGGCGGCGAACTGCTTGGTGCGCATGTCGTCGGAGCGGTAAAGCAGGTTCTTGCGCGGCAGGATGCGTTCTATGCTGCCTTCGTCGCCCTTGATCAGGACGGCGACCCGGTCGCCGACGGCCGCATTGCTTTTCTTGCCGCGCGGATAGCACTGGCGCAGGCTGCCATCTTCAAGTTCAACCATATAGTGGCGGCCATGCGATGCAATGACCCGGCCGAATTGTTCGGCCTTCTTCGCGGCCCCGGGGGCCGATGAACGTTCGCGCTCAGTGGGCTGCATTCTGCAAATGTGAAATGCGTTGGATGGCCGGCGGGTGGCTGTCGTAAAAGCCAGAGTGTATCG
>JAEZGR010000357.1 GCA_023437255.1 Pseudomonadota bacterium
GCGCATGGCACGCGGCGAGATGGTGCAGGCGCGACTCACCCTGGTCGAGGGGTGGACATACCAACGCATCCGTCAGGTATTGCGCGATTCACCGCACGTGCGACAGACGCTCGAAGGGGTGAGCGACGACGAACTGCTGGAGCGACTCGGTGCACAGGATTACCCCGGCCCCGAAGGCCTGTTCATGCCCGATACCTATGTGTTCGTGCCGGGCACGACCGACTTCGAGGTCCTGCAGCTGGCCTATCGTGCAATGCAGGCCGTGCTCGAGCGGGAATGGCAGTCGCGCTCGCCCGACCTGCCACTGGCCTCGCCCTACGAAGCCCTGATTCTGGCCTCGATCATCGAAAAAGAGACCGGGGTGGGCGAAGACCGCGCACGTGTGGCCGGTGTATTCGTGAATCGGCTGCGTCGGGGCATGTTGCTGCAGACGGACCCCACCGTGATCTACGGCATGGGCGACAGCTATCAGGGGCGGATCCGCAAGCGGGATCTGCAGACCGACACGCCCTGGAACACGTATACACGCGGTGGCTTGCCTCCCACGCCCATTGCCAGTCCGGGTCGTGCCGCCTTGCATGCTGCACTGCACCCGGAGTCGCACACCTATTTCTATTTTGTGGCGCGCGGCGACGGCAGCAGCGAGTTTTCGGCCACGCTGCGCGACCACAATCGCGCCGTGTCCAAGTTCATTCTGGGCAAGAACTGATGACGGCGATGCATACTTCGCAACCCAGGTCCCCCCGTGGCTTCATGCTGGTCTGCGATGGCAGCAACGGGGCGGGCAAGACCACGCTCATCGGCAATCTGCGGGCTTATCTCGAGGAACGCGGGCTGAACGTGGTGGTCACCCGAGAACCGGGTGGGACACCCGTGGGCGAACGCATACGTGAGGTGCTGTTGAGCCCCGACACTCCCGAGATGTGCGATCTCACGGAGCTCATGCTGTTTGGCGCGGCCCGCGCCCAGCATGTGCGCGAAAAGATTCTGCCTGCGCTTGACGCCGGCAAGGTGGTGCTGTGCGACCGTTTTGATTCCGCCACCGTGAGTTTCCAGCACTACGCGCGCGGCATCGATCTGCAGCTGGTGAATCAGATCAATGCGCTCGCGCTGGGTGGCTTCAGGCCAGATCTCTACCTGATTCTTGACCTCGATCCGGCGCTGGGCCTGCAACGTGTGCAGCAGCGTGGCGCAGGGCTCGACCGCCTCGAAGCCGAGCAGATCATTTTCCTGGAGCGCGCTCGTGATGGCTTCCTTGCTCAGGCCGAGCAAGACCCGAGGCGCTTCAAGGTCTTGCAGGCCGATCGCGATGTCTCCAGCGTGACCCAGGATGCCATCGACCTTGTCGAACCGCTGATTGCCCGGATGCTGCAGTCCGGTGTCGAGCGGTTCAATCGGCCATGAGTTCGGGCGTCGCACAGTTTCTGCCCTGGCAGCGTGACGTCGCCGCGCAGTGGCTGGGTGAACGCGAACGCTTTGCGCACGCATGGCTGATTCACGGTCTGGGCGGCATAGGCAAACGCAGCTTTGCGCTGGCCGCAGCGGCTGCGCTATTGTGTGAGCAGCCTCAGGCGGGGCAGGCGTGCAACGCGTGTCAGGCCTGCCGCTGGGTGGCGGCGGGCAATCATCCGGACTTCCGACGCGTGCGCCCCGAAGCGCTGGCGCTGCAGGAAGGCGAAGCGACAGAAGACAGCGAGGCGCAAACCAAGAAAACGCCGTCCCGCGAGATCCGGGTCGAACAGATCCGGGCACTGTCGGGCTGGTTCACCACTGCCACGCACCGTGGTGGATGGCGGGTGGCCGTGATCTACCCGGCACAGGCCATGAACCTGATCACGGCCAACGCGCTGCTCAAGGTGCTGGAGGAACCGCCCGCCAATACGGTTTTTCTGCTCACCACCGACGCGCCTGATCGCCTGTTGCCCACAATCGTTTCACGTTGCCGGCGCTTGCCCTTGCCGGTGCCGACACCCGTGCAGGCCACGGCGTGGCTTCAGGAAAAAGGTGTCGCACGGCCGGCCGACTGGCTCGCGGCGGCCGGTGGGGCGCCGTTGCGGGCGTGGGAACTGGCCCGTCACGAAGCGTCGCCATGCCCCGCATGGCTGCAATCGTTCATGGCGGGCGTGGCGCGGTCGGGGCCGGACGCATTGGCTGCGGCGGTCGCTTCGGCAGCCGACGCGCTCGAACGCGTCGAAGCCGGGTCATGGCTCGATGCCTTGCAGCGGATGTTCGTCGATCTGTCGCTGATCGCGGCGGGAGCACCGGGCCGATACTTTCCTGCGCAAGGTCAGATATTGGTGCAGATTGCGGGTCGCGCCGACCCCGCGGCGGTGTCGGAAACGGTGAAGTGGCTTGGGCAGCAGAGAGCCGTGGCTGGACACCCACTGAGCCCCAGGCTGTTCATCCAGAGCGTCTTGCAGCGCTGTGCGCTGACTTGCGGGTCGGCCGCCTGGCGATAAACCGCATAAACTACGGAACATCATGTTTGTTGATTCACACTGCCACCTCGATTTCCCCGAGCTTGCCGGCGACCTGCCGCAGATTCTTGACGACATGGCGCAGAACCGCGTCGGCCATGCACTGGTCGTTGCGGTCAGCAAGCCCGAATGGGCGCGCATCCGCGAACTCGTGGCGCCGCACCCGCACCTTTTCGCGTCGGTGGGGGTTCACCCAGACTACCCCGACACCGAAGAGCCCTCGGTCGACGACCTGCTCACCGCAGCGCAAGACCCCAAGGTGGTGGCGATCGGCGAAACGGGTCTCGATTATTACCGCGGCAGTGAGCCCTTCGACTGGCAACGCGAGCGCTTTCGCGTGCACATTCGTGCGAGTCGGCAATCCGGGCTGCCGCTGATCATTCACACGCGCTCGGCAGCAGCCGACACGATCCGAATCATGGCGGAAGAGGGCGCGCAGGAAGCCGGTGGTGTGATGCATTGCTTCACCGAAAGCTGGGAGGTCGCGCAGGCGGCCATGGAACTGGGCTTCTACATTTCCTTTTCGGGTATCGTGACCTTCAAGAACGCGGTCGAGCTCCAGGAAGTGGCACGCCGCGTGCCCCTGGAACGCATGCTGATCGAGACCGATTCTCCGTACCTGGCGCCGGTACCGTATCGCGGCAAGCGCAACGACCCGTCGAAGGTGCCGCACGTGGCGCATAAAATCGCCGATCTGCGAGGCATTGCGCTGGCAGAGGTCGAGGCCCGCACCACCGCCAATTTTTTTGAGTTGTTCAGCAAAGCCGCCGTATCGACTCCGTGAGACTCCGTATGAACTCAAAATTTGCTCGCGCTTCGTTTTCCCGCCGTCCGAAGGCACGTGCCCTGATCACGCTGACCACGGGTCTTGCGGCCCTGGCGTTTTGCGCCGCGGCTGTGGCAGCGCCCCCAGACATCTGGTGGAACGACATTACCAACGATCGTGAGGCAGACGTTCGCAAGCTGCTGGCCCGCGGCGTGAATCCCAATGAGGTCGACGCCGAGGGATTGCCCAGCCTGATGCTGGCGATACGCACGGATTCCTGGAAGGCGTATGACGCCCTGGTGTCACACCGCAAGATCGACGTTGACCAACCGAACAAGCATGGCGAAACGGCGCTCATGTATCTTGCCCTGCTGGGCGATACAAAGCGGGCGATCGACCTGATCGAGCGCGGAGCGCAGGTCAACCGCCTGGGCTGGACGCCGCTGCATTATGCGGCGTCAAAGGGTCGTACCGACACCGCCCGCATGCTGATCGAGCGCGGTGCTCTGGTGAATGCGCCGGCACCCGACGGCACGACGCCGCTCATGATGGCGGCGTACTCCGGCGACCGCGAAACGGTGCAACTGCTTCTGAATCACGGAGCCGATGCCACGGCCATCAATCTGGCCAAATTGCGCGCCGCCGACTGGGCCCGCGAGCGGCGCCATACCCGGATTGCAGACGAGCTCGACAAAGTTGCGCAACGCACTCAAGCCCAGCGTGAGGGCAGGCAGGCAGAAGAGCCCGCAAAGCCGACCGCTGCCAGTAACGACAGCGGCACGTCCCGCTACTTCGATCTCGACCGTTTCGACAAGGAAGACTGAGGCGCCTGCCTCATTCCGCCCGCATTGGCAGGTAGTCGACCTTGAGCACGCCTTCGAGCTCGCTGTAAGGGATGGTGAGCTCAGGCTGACCGTACGAGTACGGCGCGAGCTGATAGGTGTCGTACTTCACGACCAGACCCTGGTCGGTGAATGCGAAGTTGTCGCTGGGTTGAAAGGGCCACAATCGATTCCAGCCTTCGGGATCGGCCTGCGGGTCGGGCTGTTGCGACAACCACTGCGCATGCGCCCGACGCAAGGCTGCATCGTATTGGGCCCGACCACCCGGTGCCAGTACCTGATCGAGTGTCACGATGATTTCGCGCGCGTTGTCCCAATTGATGAATTGAGTGGCGCCGATGCCATGGGCGGCACCGGTGAAATACTGCCAGCTGTCGAGTTCCACCACCGTCAGGTATTTGCTGCGATAACGCAGCTTGGACGCCAGCAGCACGCTGTCACGTGCGCCGGCCACCTGCCAGTAATACTGCTCGAACTCCTCGATGCTTGCGTGGCGAGGCGCCTGGTCGTCGTTCAGGCCTGTCATGACGGCGAGCGCGTGATCGATCAGACGCGTGAGTTTGGGCTGGTCCGCGAAGATCAGCGTGTTGACTTCGAGCGTGGGGCATTCTCCAGTGCAGCCCGGCTTGCTGCGTTTCCATTTGACCTGTTGCGCAAAGAGCCCGTCGCGGCTGCTCACCTGGTCGGTTGCATCGGGAATCAGGGTGATGTTTGACGATGGCCCGCTGGCACAGCCCGCCAGGGCCAGGAGACTCAGCGCAGCCAGGCTCAGACGGAATCGGGAAGTCACGTTCATGGAGTTGTTACGCCTCATAGCGAGCGACAGACGATGAGAAACGAGCAGGGAAGGGGAGCAGGGAGCCTCATGCTTCAAGGGCGCGTTCGATCTGTTTTCGAAGGCTCTCGGGTTTGGCGGTGGGCCCCAGGCGTTGAATGACCTTGCCTTGACGGTCGACCAGGAACTTGCTGAAGTTCCATTTGATGCTTTCGCTGCCCAGTATGCCCGCCTTCTGACTCTTGAGCCAGGCATACAGCGGATGTGCGCCCGGCCCGTTCACCTCGATCTTGTCGAACAGGGGAAAAGAGATGCCGTAGCGGGAAGCGCAGAACTCGGAAATGGCCTGGGCGTCGCCCGGCTCCTGGGCTCCGAACTGGTTGCACGGGAAAGCGAGCACGGAGAACCCCTGATCGCGGTAGTCGCGATAGAGCGTTTCCAGGCCGGCGTATTGCGGTGTGAAGCCGCACTCCGAGGCAACGTTGACGATCAGCAGCACCTGTCCTGCGAAATCGGCGAGGCTGATTTCGCGGCCGTCAATGGTCCGGGCGCTGAAGGAATAGAGAGTATCCATGTTTACCGTGAGGTAAGTTCCGCTTTAATTTAACATTCAACCGCCTGCGTCGCGCCCGCGCGCCGCTCTGATATTATGCTCGGTTGAATGAAGGCAATTTGGCAGGAAATCCGCATGGCAGTGATCTATCACAATCCCCGTTGTGGCACGTCGCGCAACGTGCTGCAGGCATTGCAAGACGCCGGTCACCAGGTCGAAGTGGTTGAATACCTCAAGAACCCGCTCAGTCGCGACGAACTGGCACGGCTCATCTCGGCCGCCGGCATCAGCGTACGAGACGCCATTCGCAGCAAGGAGTCGGCCTTTACCGAGTTGGGCCTCGACGACCCTTCGCTCAGCGACGCGCAGCTGCTTGAGGCCATGGAAGCCAACCCCATTCTCATGAACCGCCCCTTTGTGGTGACCGGGAAGGGTACCAGGCTCTGCCGCCCGGCCGACGCAGTCAACGAAATTCTTTAACAAACGCCACTGCGAACCGCCGCAACAGACGGCCGGCCCGCAAGGAGACAATCGCATCATGAGTTTGCATGCAAAGCTGCGCGCGCGCGAAGCGGCCGGGCGCCCTGTGCGCGTCGCACTGATCGGGGCCGGGAAATTTGGTTCCATGTATCTGGCCCAGATTCCGCGCACGCCGGGGGTGCACTTGGCGGCCATTGCCGATCTCGCGCCTGACGCGGCTCGAACCAATCTTGAACGCGTGGGGTGGGAAGCCGGCCGCGCCGCTGCCAGCGACATCGACGAGGCTGTGGCAAACGGCACGACCTGGGTGACCGACGACTGGGAACGCGTGGTCGGCGATACACGCATCGATGTCGTGGTGGAGTGCACCGGGCATCCGATTGCCGCCGTTGATCACTGTCTGGCGGCATTTGCCAATGGCAAGCATGTCGTGAACGTCACGGTCGAAGCCGATGCATTCTGCGGGCCGCTTCTGGCCCGCAAGGCCGAAGAAGCGGGCGTCGTGTATTCGCTGGCTTACGGCGATCAGCCGGCGCTGATTTGCGATCTGGTCGACTGGGCGCGGACCTGCGGTTTCCCCGTCGTTGCTGCGGGAAGAGGCCACAAATGGCTGCCGCACTTCAGCAGCTCCACCCCCGAAACGGTCTGGGGGTATTACGGTCTGACCCCCGAACAGGCGCAGCGCGGCGGTCTCAACCCGAAAATGTTCAACAGTTTTCTCGATGGCTCCAAACCCTCGATTGAAAGTGCCGCCGTGGCGAACGCCACCGGATTGGGTGTGCCCTCGAATGGTCTCAGTTACCCGCCCGCGAGCATCGCCGACATTCCGTACGTGACCCGTCCGATTTCGGAAGGCGGCGTGCTTGAACGCAAGGGCATGGTGGAAGTCGTTTCATGCCTGGAGCCCGATGGTCGCAGTATTCCCTACGATATACGCATGGGTGTGTGGGTGACCGTGGAAGGCGAAACGTCGTATATACGTAACTGCTTTGAGGAGTACAACGCCCATACCGACCCCTCGGGTCGCTATTTCACGCTGTACAAGCGTTGGCATCTCATCGGGCTCGAGGTGGGGATGTCGGTTGCGTCGGTCGCCTTGCGTGGCGAGGCAACGGGTACGCCATCGCAGTGGATTGCCGACGTGGTCGCCACGTCGAAACGCGCGTTGGCTCAGGGAGAGATCCTCGACGGTGAAGGCGGGTATACCGTGTGGGGCAAACTCATGCCGGTTGAACGCTCACTGCAGATCGGCGCCGTGCCGTTGGGCCTGGCGCACGACGTGCGGCTGAAGCGCCCGGTACCGCCCGACACCGTCATTACCTGGGACGACGTCGAGATCGATACCGGCACGCGCGCCTATGCCCTGCGCAAACAGCTGGAAGCGGGTCGCACAGAGGCTGTCACGGCTCATTCCCAATAATTGCGCATGCCATAGTGGGCGTGCAGCGTGGCCTCGGTGTCGCGATTCAGCGGCTGGTCGGGGTCATGCTCGGGGCTGTTGCGAATCTGATCCTGCGTGAGATTCACGTGTACCAGTGAGCCGGCCCAGCCCAGTCGGTCGATCCAGTGGGTGGCGAGCAGCACCTTGCGGCCACCCGGCCACCAATTGCGCGTATCGACAATGAAGTAGCGCAAGGCCCAGGTCTCGTCATCAAAAACGAAATCCTCGACGTGACCGATTTCCTCATCGGTGCCCTGTATGTGGTGCCCCTTCACATTGTCGGCGCTGCGCAGATGGAAGTCTTCCGGGTTGTCGGAGGTGCGCTCCAGCAACTCCTCGGCATGACTGGGAACGTGGCCGCCGCCCGGCACGTCGGGTGAGCGCACGATGGGGTGGCTTCCTGCACCCCATAGCTCCGGCCCAAGCCAGTAGTTGCCCAAACCGTAGTAGCGCGAAAAATCACCTTCCATCTGGCGCGATACGGGTTGATGCGTGTCGATGTCAGGGCTGTTTCGGACCTGCTCCTGTGTCAGGTGCACGCTGATGGACTCATCGACCTCGTCGATACCGGCCACCGAATAGGGCGAAATGAGCACCTGCCGGCTGTTCAGCCACGTCCCCGTCTCGACCACCAGGTAGCGGATCACCCACTTCTCATCGTCGAAGAATACGTCCTTCACCTTGCCCAACTCGCCGTCTGTGGCCTGAATCTTGTAGCCGTTCAGATCGTTCACTTTTCGCAGCATGATCGTTTCCTGTTGTCATAATGGTGCACGCCACAGTGCAAACATCGTTCCCGGAGGGCGGCCGCACTCTTCTTACTTACGGCGTCAAGCCCCGGCGGGAATAGAAATTGCTGTGGGCTGCGCAATCGGGGCAGCGCTCGCTCCGGACACACATCAAAATGAAAGCGATCTGAGGGGAGGCGACGATGCGCAGGGTGCGCGCTGGACTCTTGAGCGGCTTGCCGCTGCTTTGCGCGACGGGCGCAACACTGGCAGTACAACAGCCTGACGGCACGGCGCTGGCGCAGAAGCCTGTGCCGCTGCTGGATTCCGTGCGCGTTCAGGCCACACGACTGGACAACACGGTCTTTGACACACCGGCTTCTGTATCGGTGCTCGAAGGCGACCTAATGCGCATGGGCCGATTCCGTGTGAATCTTTCCGAGAGCCTGGGCGGCGTGCCCGGGCTGCAGATTCAGAACCGCGAGAACTATGCACAGGATCTGCAGGTGTCGGTCCGCGGCTTCGGCGCCCGCTCGACCTTTGGCGTGCGCGGTGTGAGGCTCTATGTCGACGGCATACCGGCGACCATGCCCGATGGTCAGGGCCAGACATCGAACATCGATATCGCCAGCATCGACCATATCGAGATATTGCGCGGCCCCTTTTCGGCGCTGTACGGAAACTCGTCGGGCGGGGTGATACAGGTGTTCACGGAAGAGGGTGCCTTGCCGCCCGAGATCAATGCTTCGGTTGCCGCCGGCAGCCATGGGGCGTGGCGGTATGGGGCAAAGGCGCGTGGGCTGTCCGATCTCGGCGAAGCTTCGCTCGATTATGTGGTGAGTCTGAACCGCTATACCACGCAGGGCTTTCGCGACCACAGCGGGGCCCGCAAGAATCTGGGCAACGCCAAGCTGGGCTTGCAGCTCGACGACGACACGCGACTGACGCTGGTGGCCAACTCGGTCAACGTCAAGGCAGACGACCCCCTGGGCCTCGACAGGCACGACTTTGAGACGTCCCCAGAAAGCGTCGTGCCCAATGCGACGCTCTACAACACCCGTAAAAACGTGTCGCAGACACAGGGCGGGCTCACGTTCGAGAAGCGCCTGGACGCAGACAACGAACTGAATGCCATGCTGTACTACGGCGAGCGCGACATGGTGCAGTATCTTGCCATTCCCGCTGCGGCTCAGCGCAATCCCCAACATAGTGGGGGTGTCATTGATTTGCGACGCCGCTATGCCGGTGCCGACCTGCGCTGGACCCACCGTACCGAATTGGCCGGAGGGCCTCTCACGCTGATCACCGGCGTCGCCTACGACGAGCTGCGCGAGGCGCGCCGGGGTTATGAGAACTTCCAGGGATCCACGCTCGGTGTGAAGGGGGCGCTGCGTCGCGATGAAACAAACAAGGTCTGGAACATCGACCCCTACGTTCAGGCATCGTGGCAGTTTGCACCCCGGTGGACGCTCGACGCGGGCCTTCGCCACAGCAC
>JAEZGR010000031.1 GCA_023437255.1 Pseudomonadota bacterium
ATATCGAGGTAGGCCTCGAATGTCGAGGGTAAAGATTCGCCCGCGAGGCCCAGCACTTCGGCCATATTGCTCGTACCCCTGAGCCGCCACGTAACGGGCGAGCACTCCCAGTAGGCAATACGGGCAATGCGCTGCGCCTCAATGAGCCGCGAATTGCGCGTGTGCATGCGAGTCTCGAAGCGACGCGCGTGCAGGTAACGGCCGAGGTCAGCGCCGAGCGTCTGAAGGTCATCCATTGCCTGAGCACACGCCACCGGCGTGGCAGAGGCATAGAACTCGAGCATGCCGTAAACGGCCGCCCCACTGGTCAGCGGTACGGTGACAGCCACCTGGAACCCTGCCGACCGCGCAGGCTGGCGCCAGCTGCAGACAGGCTGACAGCCCTGCACCTGGGAACAGGCGCACACGTGGGTGGAGTCAGACAGCGCGCGCAGCAGATCCGGGCCGATGACGGGGCGGCTTGACTGGGCGGCAGTGAGCAGAATCGATGCACCGGAACCCACGCCGGGGCGCGCGTAATGCGTGGCGTGATGAAACTGTTCTCCGCTGGCCAGCCACGCGATGCCGATGTCCCAGCCCCGGGCGACAACGATCGACTCGACCGCACGCGCCAGCCCCTCGCGCGCAGAGGAGCGCGCAAACAGGCTGGCGATGCGATACTGAAGCGTCAATAGATCGGCGGCGGGTTCAACGGCAACCATGGCATTCCGAAATAGATTCTTGCAGCCCGCATGTCACGCGGCTGGTTACGAATTGATGCGGAATCTCTATGGTATATGACAATGAGCTGATATTGTTACTGCTGTGCAACAGAGCTGGCGTCGGCGCCTCGAATTTCGACCAGTGCGTCTCCCAGACTACGCGCCACGTTGCCCTCGCCCATACGGGCAAGAAGCCCCATGCGCTGCATCTTGCTGCGCACGCGGTCGTTGGTTTCGGTAAAGATCACGCGCACGCCGCGCGCTCGCAGCTCGGTCACGATATCTTCGAGTGTCTGCAAGCCGGTGGCATCGACAAAAGGCACATGCGCCAGCCGCAGGATCAGCACACGGCGGTTCTCGGCGGTGTCGTTCAACACCGGATGAAACGCCTCGACCGCCGCAAAGAAAAATGGGCCTTCCACGGAGTAAACCGCCACGCCCTCGGGCAGGCCGCCCAGATCGTCGAGCAGCAGCTCACGCTGCAACTGCGCTTCGGACTGCGGGCGCACCACCACGCTTTCGGCCATGCGCCGCAGGAAGTGCAGCATGGCGAGCACCACGCCGATGTTCACTGCAACGACCAGGTCGATGAAAACGGTGAGCAGGAAGGTGACGAGCAGCACGATTACGTCGGACCGCGGGGCGCCCTTGAGCAGCTTGACCACGTGGCGCACGTCGCTCATGTTCCAGGCCACCACGAACAGGATCGCGGCCAGCGTGGCCAACGGAATGTTGGCCGCCAGCGGTGCCAGGAACAGCAGTATGAAAACCAGACACAAGGCATGCACCACGCCCGCAATGGGGCTGTTGCCGCCATTACGGATGTTGGTGGCCGTGCGCGCAATGGCGCCCGTGGCGGCGATGCCCCCGAACAGGGGAGCAACGATATTCGCCACCCCTTGCCCGATCAGTTCCTGGTTGGAGTGATGCCGTGTGCCGGCCATGCGGTCGGCCACCACGGCCGAGAGCAACGACTCGATGGCGCCAAGCATGGCGATGGCAAACGCCGGCCCGATGAGCGACAGAAGCCGGTTGAGCGTGATCTCGGGCACGTCGAGCGTGGGCAGACCGCGCGGAATCTCGCCATAGGTGCTGCCTATGGTGGCGACTGTTTCAAAGTTAAAGATGGCCTGGATCAGCGTGACGACGATGAGCGCCACCAGCGGCCCCGGCACCCGCGCAAGCGGGCGAAAACGCGGCGTGAAGACGACAAGCAGCAGCGCCAGTATGGCCAGACCGGTGGTCGCCGGGTCGAGCTGGGGAAAGACTTTCAGCAGCGCCCAGAGCTTCTCATGAAAATGATGCCCTTCAACCGCCGGCAAGCCGAAAAAGTCCTTCCACTGCCCCACCCAGATGACCACGCCAATACCCGCCGTGAAGCCGACAATGACGGGGGCAGGAATGAATTTGATGACAGCGCCCATGCGGGCGAGGCCGAACAGCAGCAGTATGACGCCGGCCATGATGGTGGCGATCTGCAGGCCCAGCACACCGTGCTCGGCAACGATGCCGGCCAAAATGACAATAAAAGCGCCGGTGGGCCCGGCGATCTGTATTCGGCTGCCACCGAAGAGCGAAACGATAATGCCGGCGATGATGGCGGTGTAGATGCCTTGTTCAGGCTTCACCCCCGAGGCGATGGCAAAGGCCATGGCCAGCGGTAGCGCCACCACACCCACGATCAGGCCGGCGACGATATTAGACATCCAGTGACGGCGCGCCAGCAGGCCGGCACGGTATGCCTCGACGATTGCGAGCATCGTACTCCTAGCTAAAACGGTTGAAGACAGGCCCGCGAAAAATTATAGGCCTCGTAACATGATGTTGCGCCGCGGCAGGGTGTGTCAAGTGCACTGTTTGCGGCAGCGCAGGCATCCGCCAAATATCATGCGCCAAATAAAAAAACCCCGCCATACAGCCGGCGGGCAAGAGGGAGGGTTACACGCGTTGGGCCGGGGGCCACCGGAAGCGGGGGCCCCGACCGGGGGTGTTACTCGGCCGCAGCGACGGCGGCCCCGGCAACCGGTTGCACGCTGCGGCGACCGCCGCCGAACACACCGATGACCACTTGCCAGGCGATGGCAAAACCGCCCAGGATGAAGACCATGTCGCCGAAAGTGCGCACCCAGCGCAGGGTTTCAAGCAGGGGTTGCTGCATGAATTCCTCGCTGCGGGCGTACCACATGCCTTCGGTGATGCTGGCATGCGCCTGCATGATGCCGATGGGCAGCAGACTGGTGGCGATCATGAGCACCAGACCCAGGTTCAGACCCCAGAAGCCCAGACGCATGAGCTTTTCGTTGAAGCTGAAGCCGGGCACGATGTAGCGCAGCACCAGCAGCGTGAAGCCCAGCGACAGGAAGCCATACACCCCGAAGAGCGCTGCATGTGCATGCACCGGCGTGGTGTTCAGACCCTGGATGTAGTACAGCGCGATGGGCGGATTGACCATGAAGCCGAAGACACCCGCACCCAGCATATTCCAGAAGGCCACTGCAACGAAGCACATCAGCGGCCATTTCACGGCGGCCATCCAGGGCGCACGCTGCTTCAGGCGCCAGTTTTCGAAGGCCTCGTAGCCCAGCACGATGAGCGGCACCACTTCGAGCGCGCTGAAAGACGCACCAATGGCCATGACGGGCGTGGTGGTGCCGGCGAAATACAGGTGATGCAGGGTACCGGGCACACCGCCCAGCATGAACAGCGAAGCCGAGGCCAGGCTGGCGATGGTGGCGCCGCGCTTGGAGACCAGACGCATGTTCGAGAAGATAAAGGCCAGTGCCGTGGTGGCGAACACTTCGAAGAAGCCTTCGACCCAGAGGTGCACCACCCACCAGCGCCAGTACTCCATGAGGGTGATGTGCGTGCGCTCGCCGTAGAACAGGCCGGTGCCGTAGAACAGGCCCACGGCCACGATCGACCCGGTGAGCAACGCCAGCAGGTTCTTGTCGCCCTCTTTCTTGAAGGCAGGCAGAATGCCGCGCAGCATGAGCAGCAGCCAGAAGGCCAGCCCCAGGAACTTGACGATCTGCCATACCCGGCCGAGTTCAATGTACTCGTAGCCCTGATGGCCCAGCCAGAAGATCAGGTGCTCGGGCATGACCTGTGCGATGGCCAGATAGTTACCAATGTAGGAACCCACCACCAGCACGATGAGCGCCCAGAAAAGGATGTCGACACCCAGCTTCTGATATTTGGGGTCTTTGCCGCCGTTGATGATCGGCACCAGGAACAGTCCCCCGGCCAGGAACCCGGCGGCGATCCAGAACAGCGCGGTCTGCAGGAGCCAGGTACGTGTAAGCGAGTACGGGAACCACTGCGACACGTCGATGCCGTAGAAGGTCTGCCCTTCCACCGTGTAGTGCGCCGTGAAGCCGCCGAGCAGAATCTGGAAGATGAACAGGCCCACGACCATGATCAGATACTTGCCCAGGGCGCGCTGCGAAGGCGTGAGCCCTGCCAGCGTGAGCGGATCGTGCTTGGGCGCCTGGGGTTCAGGCTCTTCGCGATGCAGGAAGGCCCAGCCCCAGACCAGGAATGCGATGCCTGCCAGCAGCAGCACGACGCTGACCACCGACCAGATCACGTTGTTGGTCGAGGGCTTGTTGTCGATGAGCGGCTCGTGCGGCCAGTTGTTGGTGTAGGTCACCTCGGTGCCCGGTCGTTCGGTGGCAGCCGCCCACGCGGTCCAGAAGTAGAACTTGGCCAGGTCGGCACGACGCGAGGCACTGGGCAGCGTGTCTTCCTTCATGGCAAAGCTTTCACGCGAACCGCGCAGTTCGGGGTCGTTGCCATAGAGCTTGTCGAAGTACACCGCGACTTTTTCGATGGCCTGGGCACGGCGGTCGGAGATGGTGACCGTCTTGGTGGCCGGATCGAGCGTGTTGCTGCGGTATTCGCGCTTGAGCTCGTCTTTCAGCCAAGCCTGGTCGCGTGCGCTGAGCTTGTCGAAAGGAACGCCGGCCGTTTCGTGCGCGGCAATGTCGAGCCATGCGAGCAACTCGCGGTGCAGCCAGTCGGCTGTCCAGTCGGGCGCCTGATACGCGCCATGGCCCCAGATGGAGCCCACCTGCATGCCGCCCGTGCTTTGCCAGGCGGTCTGGCCGTCGAGGATCTGCTCCTCGGTCATGATGGTCTCACCCGAGGTGGTCACGACCTGTGAAGGTATGGGTGGCACCTGCCGGTAGACTTCGACCCCGCTCCATCCGAGGACACCAAAGGTGACGACCAGCACGAAGGCCAGCAACCACCACAACTTTTTATATTCACGCATGTTGCGCTCCTTTGACTGCTTGCGAAGCTTGTGCGAACAGCACGTCGTTTTCCAATCGGATGTGCTGCTCAAGTTCCTGCGCGTACGCGCTCAGGCCTTCGTAAAGGCTGCGCCAGGTGTTACAGGCGCCCGCTGGCAGGATGAGATCGTTGGTGAGGCGATGGATGCGTTCCACCGCATTGATATGCTGGTCGTGCTCGAAAAGCATGACGCTGATCGGGCCGCGAGCCGGGCCGTTCAGGCCACGCGCCAGCATGGGAAACAGCAGCTGTTCCTCCTTCAGCATGTGGCTCTCGATTTCCTGGAGATGCGCTTCCAGTTCGTCGGCCAGCCCCTGCGGGCACTGTGCGTGGCCCTGGTGTACAAGCTCGACGCGACGCGACAGGCGGATCAGCACGGGCAACTGTTCGCGGTGGCCGGCATGGAAGCGGCTCACAATGTATTTGATGAGCGCTTCCGGGCTCGCGCCGCGAAGTTCTTCGGGTAGGCTGACTGGCATTTGGACGTATCCCGTTACTAGTGACAACCCTAGCTTCGCAACATCTGTGCCAATTTTTTGTGCGGTGCGTACCCCTAGAGAGGGTGAAGGAAAGGTAAATTTCACCCTGGGTCACAGGGTTCCATTTACCCTCCATGGTAGAATTCACCCTATGCACGAACTCATTCTTGCCGACCTGGTCACGGCCCTCCCAGACGCCGTCCGGCTGCAGCGCATTGTTCAGACGGTGCAGCAGCATTTCCACTCCGACGCCGTGGGTCTTTTACGCCTCGATGAAGGCAGCCTGCGCATGGTCGCCGCCGCCGGGCTGGCCCACGACGCGCTGGGCCGGCACTTTGCCGTGGCCGAGCATCCACGATTCGCCACCATACTTGCGCGCCGCGAACCCACCTGGTTCGAACCCGGCAGTATTCTTCCCGACCCCTATGACGGGCTGCTCGACGATCGCCAGGGCGAACCCCTGCCCGTCCACGACTGCCTGGGCATGAGTCTGTATGTGGAAGGCAAGCTCTGGGGAGCGCTGACACTTGATGCACTGGAGACCGGCACCTTCGACGAACAGGCGCAAATGGACCTGCAGCGCTATGCGCTGCTGCTGGAAGCCGCGATTCGCGTCACCATGCTCGAAAAAGAAAACCGCAATCTGCGGCAGCTGCGCAGCAACGTGGTCGACGACATGCAGATCGTCGACGACAAGGAAATCATCGGGCGCAGCGACGCCATCGGTCAGCTGCTGCACGAACTCGATGTGGTCGCGGATTCCGACCTGCCGGTGCTGCTGCTGGGGGAAACGGGCGTCGGCAAGGAATTGTTTGCGCGCCGGGTGCACCGGCGCTCACGGCGTCGCAACAAGCCGCTCGTACATGTGAACTGCGCGGCGCTGCCCGAGTCGCTGGCAGAAAGCGAACTGTTCGGCCATGTGAAGGGTGCGTTTTCGGGTGCCACGCACGACCGTGCCGGGCGCTTTGAGACCGCGCAGGGTGGCACACTGTTTCTGGATGAAGTCGGTGAGTTGCCGCTGTCGGTACAGGCGAAGCTGCTGCGTGCCCTGCAGAACGGCGAGATCCAGCGCCTGGGCACCGACACGCCGATCAAGACCGACGTGCGTATCATTGCCGCCACCAACCGTCAGCTCAAGGAGAACACGCTGGCGGGCAGCTTTCGCGCAGATCTGTATCACCGGCTCTCGGTCTACCCCGTGCATATCCCGCCGCTGCGCGAGCGCGACCGCGACGTGTTGATACTGGCGGGGCATTTTTTGGAGTTCAATCGCGCGCGGCTGGGGGTACGCGGCCTGCGCCTGTCGTACGGCGCCGAAGAGGCGCTACTGGCCTACCCCTGGCCCGGCAACGTGCGCGAACTCGAGCACGTGATCAGCCGCGCAGCGCTAAAAATGCTCAGCCGCGGCAGCAGCCGTGATCAGATCCTGACCATACCGGCCGAACTGCTGGACCTGGACCTGCCGCTGAACGCCCTGGCACACACCCATGCCGCCGCCACAGGGGCGCAACAGGCGGCTCAAGTGGAAGCGCTGGCAGCCATGCAGCCCGGCGCGGCGCCCCTGCGAACGGCGCTTGAAGATTACGAACGCACGATGATCTGCAACGCATTACAAAGCACCGGCGAGAACTGGGCACAGGCGGCGCGACTGCTCGATATCGACCCGAGCAATCTGCACAAGCGCGCGAAAAAGCTCGGGCTCAAGACCGCTAGTGACCGGCCAGGGCAGTAGTGCCGTTTGCCATGCCCATGTTGCCGCGCGGGAAGTCGATCACGCGCACGCGCACATGGCTTTCTTCCGTAAGCCCCGACACCTCGGCGGCGGCGCGGCTCATCATGGCGATCAGCGCATCTTTCTGCTGCTGCGTTCGCCCCTCGATCATGTCGACGACGATGATCACGCCCTCGGCGCCCAACTGACCCGCATCCATGTAAGCGTCGTCGGCCAGTTCCTGAAGAATGACGCGAACCGAGCTGAGCGGTGCGCCGATGCTCTCGACCACGGCATCGGAGCAGCGCTGCATGAGTTCCTTCTTCTTTTCGGCACTGAGCCCCGGGGTAATCGCAATGGTGACGTAAGGCACGGATTTCTCCTGTTGTTGTGGTCGCTCTATACTACCTGCGCAGCGCGGTGACGCAAGAGCGAACGGCCGCTTTCTTCTCATTCCGAAACGACCAGACCCAATCAACATGAACTATCTGCTCATCAAGCACATCCACGTCACCGCAGCCGCCCTCAGCATTCTGTTCTTCATCATTCGCGCCTACTGGTCCGTAACCGAAAACAGTCTGCTTCAAAAGAAAGTAGTGAAGATCGCCCCGCACATCATCGACACGGTGCTGCTGGTGGCCGCGATCATGCTTTCCATGCTGCTTGGGCCCGCAGCCTCGCAGCCCTGGGTGCTGACCAAGATCATTCTGCTGGTGGCCTACATCGGCGTGGGCACAGTGGCCATCAAACGCGGTCGCACGCCGGGCACACGAGCCGTGGCCGCCGTGATTGCGGTGGCCATCTTCGCGTATATCGTGGGCGTTGCGTTGAACCGCAGCCCCGCGTCGTGGTTCGCATAGGAGACCGATCTGTCTGACAACCGCAGCCGAGCCAAACCGCGGGCAGGGTCTGCCACCATCGCCCTGCCCGCCTACGAAACCGTAGCGCTGGTATTGCAGGGTGGCGGCGCACTGGGGGCCTACCAGGCGGGCGTGTTCGAGGGCCTGCAGGAAGCAGGCATACCACTGAATCGGCTGGCGGGCATCTCGATCGGCGCGCTGAACACCGCCATCATTGCCGGGAACGCGCCCGAAAATCGGCTCCAACGTCTGCGCGAGTTCTGGGAAACCATCTGCCAGCCCAACACCCCGTTCATGGCACTGCCGCCTTTTGTCGAGCAGTCGATCTTCAACGTGAACGACGCCACCCGGGAGTTTCTCGGGCACCTGAATGCGAGCCGGGCAGTGCTGGACGGTCAGCGCGGCTTCTTCCGGCCCCGCATCCCGGCCCCGGTGATGCCCAACGTGCGCTGCGACCAGTCGCAGGCAAGCTTTTACGATTTCAGCGATCTCAAGGGCACGCTTGAGCGCCTGTGCGATTTTGACCGGGTCAACGGCGGCGAATTGCATGTGTCGGTGGGTGCCGTGAACGTGCGCAACGGCAACTTTGTTTATTTCGACAATCGCGAAATACCGTTGCGTGCCGAACACTTCATGGCCTCCGGCGCGCTGCCGCCCGCCTTTCCTGCAGTGGAGATCGACGGCGAGTTCTATTGGGACGGCGGCTTGGTGTCGAACACGCCGCTTGGCCATGTGTTGCAGCAGCGCCCGATGACCGACACCCTTGTCTTCCAGGTCGACCTCTGGAGCGCCCGCGGCGCCGCGCCCACCAACATGAGCGAAGTCTCCGACCGGATGCAGGACATTCGCTATTCGAGCCGCACGCGCTTCGTCACCGATCACTTTCGCCAGTCGCAGCAGCTTCGTCACCTGGCCTGGCGCATGTTGCAGGATCTGCCCGAAGACGTGCGGTCACACGCCGATTATGTGAAACTGGCCGAAGAAGTCAGCACGGCCAAGTGCTACAACGTGCTGCACCTCATTTTTCGAAACCAGCCCTACGACCTGCATTACAAGGATCACCAGTTCGGGCTGGCGGCCATGCGTGAACACTGGCAGCACGGCCTCGCGGATATCCGCAAGACCCTGGCGGACCCGGAACGGCTCGCCATGCCCGACCGCGATGTCGGCTTCGTCACGCACGACGTGCACCGCGAGGAACTGGAAAAGCGCATGGGGCGCTGAATTTCAGTTAGCCGGGCGCACTCTGCTCAGCACCAGCATGCCCGCCAGCACGCAAATCGTGCCCAGGATCTGTAATGTGGTGATCGGCTCGCCAAGGAACCACCATGCCAGAAAAAGGATGGACACCGGCCCGATCATGCCCAATTGCGCTGTCAGCGGTGCGCCAATGCGGGCGACCGCCCACATGATCATGAACGTGGGAAGAAAGGTATGGGCAACGGAATGGATGAGCGACAGCTCGTAGATTTCGACCGGTTGCTTGAGGCTCTGCCAGCCATGCTGCACCAGGAAATGCACCGTGGCATAGATCGCTGAGGAAGTCATCGCGTAGGCCACCAGCCGGGTCGAGCCGATGCGCTTGAGAATCTCGCCCGAGCAGATGAGATAGATCGCATAGGTAAATGCCGACCCCAGTACGAAGGTGGCGCCCAGCAGCACGTTGCCGCCGGTGAACGAGAGATCGTGCACGAACACAAACAATACGCCCAGGTACGAAAGGCCCATGGCCAGCCATTGCGCCCCGCTGATGCGCCGCTTCAGGTACAGCGCCGAAATCATCAGCACGAACGTGGGCGACAAAAACAGGATCAGCCGCTCCAGGCCCGCCGAGATGTACTGCAAGCCCAGAAAGTCGAGGTAGCTCGACAGGTAATAGCCGATGAAGCCCAGCCCCAGAATGGTGAGAGAATCGCGGCGACTGAGCGGCGCCAGCCTGCCGGTACGCACACGCCACGCCTGCATGGCCGCCACCGCCGCAAAGAACGGCAGCGCGAACAGCATGCGAAAGCCCATCACGGTCAGGGCATCAACGCCGTAACGGTAGGTGAGTTTGGCAACAATCGCCTTGGCCGAGAACAGCACGGCCC
>JAEZGR010000057.1 GCA_023437255.1 Pseudomonadota bacterium
GCCATCGCTTCAACCCTGCAAAGCTGCTGCTGGACCCGTACGCGAGGCAGATTCTGGGCGCCGTGCAATGGAACGACGCCGTATTCGGGTATCGGGTGCGTCACCCCAAGGCCGACCTGTCGATGGACAGGCGTGATTCTGCGGCCTATGTCCCCAAGGGCGTGGTCACCCATGATCTGTTCGACTGGGAAAGCCGTGGGCGGCCCGACACACCCTGGTCGAAGACGGTGATCTACGAGGCCCATGTGAAGGGGCTTTCCATGATGCGCGAGGACCTGCCCGAGGCCGTGCGCGGCACCAGCGGCGCCTTGCGCGATCCGCGCTTTCTGGATCATCTGCATCATCTGGGTGTCACTACCATCGAGCTGCTGCCGGTCCACGCCTTTCTGCAAGACCATTTCCTGGTGGAGCGGGGACTGCGTAATTACTGGGGTTACAACACGCTGTCGTATTTCGCTCCGGAGCCGGCGTATCTGCATGGCGGCAACCCCAACGATCTCAGACGAACGGTTCGTACCCTGCAGGCAGCCGGCTTCGAAGTGCTGCTCGACGTCGTATACAACCACACGGCAGAAGGCAATGAGCTGGGGCCCACGCTGTCGAGGCGCGGGCTCGACAACGCCAGCTACTACCGCCTGCTGCCGGGTGAAGAGCGCTACTACATCAATGACACGGGCTGTGGAAATACCGTCAACCTGTCGCATCCGCGCGTGCTGCAGATGGTGCTCGACTCGCTGCGTTACTGGGCGCAGAGTTACCGGATCGATGGCTTCCGCTTCGACCTGGGCGTGACGCTGGGTCGCGAAGGTACCGGCTACGACCCGGGTTCGGGATTCTTCGACGCCATCTTGCAGGATCCGGTGCTTTCCCGGCTGAAGCTGATTTCCGAACCCTGGGACATCGGCCCCGACGGCTATCAGCTTGGCAACCACCCGCCCGGCTTCGCCGAATGGAATGATCGCTTCCGCGATTCGGTTCGGCGCTTCTGGAAGGGCGAACCGGGCCTGCGGCCCGAGCTGGCGGCGCGACTGTCGGGCTCACCCGATCTCTTCGATCGCAGGTTTCGCCGGCCGTCGTCGTCGATCAACTACCTGGCCTCGCACGATGGCTTCACCGCCTACGACGTGGTCTGTTATGAGGGCAAGCACAACGAGGCCAACGGTGACGACAACGCAGATGGCCACTCGGAAAACTTTTCGCGCAACTGGGGTGCCGAAGGACCGTCGCGTGATCGCCATATCAACGCCCAGCGTGAGCGGGTGCTGCGATCGATGCTGGCCAGCGTGTTCTTCGCCAATGGAACCCCCATGATTCTGGCAGGCGACGAACTGGGCAATTCACAACAGGGGAACAACAACGCCTATTGCCAGGACAATGAGCTCTCCTGGATCGACTGGCGCCAGCTGGAGATGCCCACGGGTCGTGAGCTGGCCCAGTTCATCAGCCGCCTGACGGCGTTGCGCCGGGAACACCCCTCCCTGAGGTTTGATCGCTACCTGGATGCCGGCGCTGAAGTCGCGCCTGGCGTCGTGCGCATGCAGTGGTACGACCTCGACGGCTCACCCATGAGTGAGGAGGCGTGGGCGTTCGGAGAAGGGCGGGTGCTGGGGCTGCGCAGAGCCTGCCTTGCGGACACCGGCGGGGTGGAGCTTTCGTTCGTGCTGGTGAACGGCAGCGAGGGTGACATCGACTTCCATCTTCCCGAATCGCCGTGCGCCTGGCAGCGAGTGCTGGACACCGCCCAGGCGGGCGCAGCGGCTGCGTCGGTGAACGGCCGGGCGGTGAAAGTGTGTGCGCACTCACTGGTGCTGTTGATTGGCGGCCTGGACGCGCAGACAACAGGGGAGCCGGCGTCATGAAAGACATCACATACAGCCACGGTGCCCAACTGATGGATGACGCGACAGTGCGGTTCCGCCTGTGGGCGCCGGGCAGCACGAAGGTGACCGTGCATGTCGGCCAGGATGCGCTGCCGATGCAGGCCTTGCCGGAGGGCTGGTTTGAGTTGCGCCATCGCTGCGCGGCCGGCACGCCGTACTGCTTCGAGCCTGAGGGGCTTGGAAAGCTGCCGGATCCTGCCTCGCGACTGCAGTTGAATGACGTGGAGGGGCCCAGCGTGGTGGTGGACCACCGCAGGTATGAATGGCGCAACGAGCACTGGCAGGGCAGGCCCTGGCACGAAGCGGTCTTTTATGAGGCGCATGTCGGTCTGCTGGGGGGCTTCGAAGGCGTGCGGCAACGTTTGCCGGAACTGCGCGAGCTCGGCATCACGGCACTGGAGCTGATGCCCGTCGCCGATTTTTCGGGACCGCGCAACTGGGGTTACGACGGCGTGCTGCCGTACGCACCCGACACCGCCTACGGCACGCCCGATGAGCTGAAAGCACTGATCGATGCCGCACACGGAATGGGCATCATGGTCTTCCTCGACGTGGTCTACAACCACTTCGGGCCAGTGGGCAATTACCTGGCCGACTACGCTCCCCAGTTCTTTCGTGAGGACCGGCAGACGCCGTGGGGCGCGGCCATCGATTTTCGCCGCGGCCCTGTGCGCAGCTTTTTTGCCGACAACGCCCTGTATTGGCTGAAGGAGTTCCGTTTCGACGGTCTGCGATTCGACGCGGTGCACGCGATTGTGGACAAAGAGGACTGGCTGGGCGAGCTGGCGGTTCAGCTGCGTGCCGCGTTGCCGATCGGGCGCTGCGTGCACCTCGTGCTTGAGAACGACGACAATACCGCGTCGCTGCTGCGTCACGGCTATGACGCCCAATGGAACGATGACATGCACCACGTGGTGCATCACCTGCTGACGGGTGAAAGCCATGGCTACTACGCGGCATATGCCGAACGGGCCACCGAGAAGCTGGCTCGCGGCCTTGCGCAGGGCTTCATCTATCAGGGTGAGCCCAGCCCC
>JAEZGR010000081.1 GCA_023437255.1 Pseudomonadota bacterium
ACATAGGGCTGTGCCGAATGACACAGGCGGGTCGGGCCGCTCGAGCGCCGGCCGCAGCGCGTCAAACACCTCGGCGGGTGCCGACAGGCGCCCCTGCAGCAGCTCAAGCGCGACGTGGGGCGCGCCCAGCGTTCCAGTGACCCAGATATCATCACCACCACACGCGCCGGAGCGCGTCAGGGCGGAGGCCAGTGGCACCTCGCCCATGGCGGTCACGCTGATCGCCACCCCATGCATGCTGCGTGTCGTGTCGCCCCCGACCAGTGGGCAGCCGGAAGCATCGGCCAGCGCGCGAAAACCGCGCGCGAACCCTTCGAGCCAGTCGTGATCGGCCGAGGGAACGGAAATGCCCAGCACACAGCCCAACGGGCGCGCACCCATCGCCGCAAGATCGGAAATGTTGACTGCCAGCGCCTTGTGCCCCAGCGCTTCCGGGTCGACGTCAGGCAGGAAGTGCCGACCCTCGATAAGAAGGTCGGTGGTCACGGCCAGCCGGTGGCCGGGTGAAACGGGCAAGAGGGCGCAGGCGTCGCCCACGCCCAGAACCCCTTCGGGAGCCGGCCATTTGAAGTGACGGGCGATCAGATCAAATTCACCGGCCAATGGTCGCCCCGCCCGGGTTAGCGGCGGCTGGCCGCCTGGACTTCCAGGGGCCGCAGATCGGCGGCGAGCTTGTCGAGCACACCATTCACGAACTTGAAGCCGTCGGTGCCGCCAAACGACTTGGCCAGTTCGACCGCCTCGTTGATGACCACCTTGTACGGCACTTCGATGTGATTCACCAGCTCGTAGCTGCCGATCAGCAAAATGCCGTGCTCGACGGGCGAGAGCTCTTCGATCGGGCGATCGACGTGCGGCATGAAGCCTTCACGCAAGGTCGGCGCATCGCGCATGACGCCATGCAGCAGCGTCTTGTACCACTGTGCATCGGCCTCACCGAAGTCTTCGCTGTCGCGAATATGTGCATCGATGTCGCCGGCATCCTGAGCGCCCTGATCGCCGCGCAGCAACCAGGCGTACACCCCCTGCAGGGCGAATTCGCGCGCACGACGGCGCGCACTGCGGGCGGTGTTGCGCGAAGCGCCGCCGGGGGCGGCGCCCCGGGACTTACTCGTCGTCAAGATCGTCTTCCTCGTCGTCGTAGTCGTCGTCATCGTCATCATCGTCGTCGTCATCGTCGGACTCCGGCTCGAGGGCGGCGACCAGATTGGCCATTTCGACGGCCGCACGGGCGCAATCACGGCCCTTTTCTGCGGCGCGGGCTTCGGCCTGCTCTTCGTCTTCAGTGGTGAGCACACCATTGGCCACGGGAATGCCCGTTTCCAGCGCGACACGGCTGATTGCCGATGCGCTTTCGTTGCTGACGATCTCGAAGTGGTAGGTTTCGCCGCGAATCACGGCGCCCAGCGCGATCAGGGCGTCGAATTCAAAGGTTTCAGCCATTTGTGCCAGTGCGACGCCAAGCTCAAGCGCACCCGGCACGGTGACGACCATGACATCACGCTCATCGACACCCAGCGCGGCCAGTTCGGCCAGGCAGGCTTCGAGTTCGGCCTGGCCGATCTCCTCGTTGAAGCGTGCACGCACGATACCGATATGCAGGCCTTCGCCGTTCAAATCAGGCGAGAGAGTATAAGGATTCATATCCGGCTTCCTGTTCAGGGGTTTTGAGGAGGTTCGCTAATGTAACCCGTAATGGTAAGCGCAAAGCCTGCCATGCTGGGCATCTTGCGGGGCCGCGCAAGCAGCCGCGCCTTGCCAACGCCCAGATCGCGCATGATCTGTGCGCCGATACCGTAGGTACGCAGGCCATAGCGGCTTTCACGGTCGGCGGGGGTGTCGCCGGCGTCGGCGCTGGTCTTCCAGGATTCGAAATGGGCGAACACGCTTTCGGCCGAACCCTGGCAATTCATGAGGATGAGCACGCCGGAAGGGGCCGCTGAGATCGTGCGCAAGGCCTCGGCCACGCCCCAGCTGTGTGTGCCCTCGCCCTGGAAAAGGACGTCGAGCACATTCGTGGGTTCATGCACACGCACCAGCGTTTCGACTTCGCGCTCGACCGTGCCGTGCACCAGCGCCAGGTGAGCGGCGCCGGAAGACAGGTCGCGATAGGCCACGGCCTGGAATTCGCCCCACGGTGTATTGACGGGGCGTTCGGAAAGCCGCTCGACCATGGATTCGTGTTCGCTGCGGTACTGAATGAGATCGGCAATGGTGCCGATCTTGAGATCGTGCTGACGCGCGAACACCAGCAGGTCGGGCAGGCGGGCCATGGTGCCGTCGGGGTTCAGCACTTCGCAGATGACCGCAGCCGGCGTGAGCCCGGCCATGGCAGTCAGGTCGCAGCCGGCTTCGGTATGGCCCGCACGCACCAGCACCCCGCCCCGCGCAGCCTGCAGCGGGAAGATGTGACCCGGCTGTACGAGATCGGAAGGCTTGGCATCGCGCGCCACGGCAACGCGGATCGTGCGTGCACGGTCGGCCGCCGAAATACCGGTCTCGACGCCCTCGGCCGCTTCGATCGACATGGTGAAATTGGTGCCGTAGCGTGTGCCGTTACGACTGGCCATGAGCGGCAGGTCGAGCTGGCGGCAGCGCTCTTCGGTGAGCGTGAGGCACACCAGGCCGCGCGCATGGGTCACCATGAAGTTGATGGCCTCGGGCGTGACGAACTCCGCCGCCATGACAAGGTCACCCTCGTTTTCGCGGTCTTCTTCATCGACCAGAATCACCATGCGGCCGGCGCGCAGCTCGGCCACAATTTCGCTTACGGGGGAAATGCCCGTACCGGCGGAATCACCGGTTTCAAGTTCAGTCAGCGTGCTCATCCAGAAAGCCTTCTCCAAAGTTGCGGCCATTTTAACCCCGCAGCCCCAGGAATACCCGTATTGCCCCGGGCGCGACTCGCCAGACCCGCTTCAAAAACGTTACGATGCCGCCCATGCAAAGCAGTAAAGCCAAACCGGCGGGTGCAACCGAAGCTCAGCGCGGCATACAGTCCGTTGAAACCGGCTTCCCGCTGCTCGCCGCCCTGGTCGAGGCCGCCCAGCCCCTGACGCTGCGCGACCTGGCCGCCCGTGCCGGCATGACCTCGGCCAAGGCCCACCCCTATCTGGTGAGTTTCATCCGTGTCGGGCTGGTCCAGCAGGATTCGGTCACCGGGCACTACGAGCTCGGGCACTTTGCACTGCAAATGGGCCTGGTCGGCCTGCAGCGCAGCCACCCGGTACGTACCGCCCTGCCCTTCGTCGATGCGCTGGCCAACGAGGTCGGACACACCCTAGGCATTGCTGTCCTGGGCTCGCATGGTCCTACAATGGTTCATATCCGCGAGGCCCGCTATCCGGTGCACGTGAACATGCGTAATGGCACGGTCATGTCGATGCTGCATACTGCAACGGGTCGGGTTTTTGTCGCGTGGCTGGAGCCGGGTGTGGCAAAGCACTATATCGATCGCGAACACGGCGACGAACGCGTGCTGTCGAGCATCGGTCAGCCGGTGCGGACCCCGCAACAAATTGAACGGCTGGCAAGCGAGATTCGCAGAGCCGGCGTTGCCCAGGCGCTGGGCAACCCCCTGCCGGGAATCGACGCCTTGTCCGTCCCGGTATTCGACCACTCGGGACGACTGGTCATGGCCCTGACAGCACTGGGGCCGTCCAGCCTGTTCGACGCCGAACCCGACGGCGAAATTGCCAAGGCGCTGCTTGCCTGCGCCGGCGCAATTTCCCGACAACTGGGATACCGCGCCAGCGCCTAAGCCTTGCGCCTGACCGGCAAATCCCGTGTATTCAGTGCGTTACGCTTCCTATATGATGCGTAACGATAGTCCAAACAATAACGGTTCAGGAGACCCGACTTATGAAGACACCCCGCGTTCTTGCCTACGCCTCGCTGTTTGCCGGTCTGTTCATGGCCCACGGCGCGCAGGCCCAAGACAATTGCCCGAATCGCGGCGACCTCGACACCATGTACTGCGACGCCAACGGCGACCTGGTGGCCGACACGCCCACTGACCCCTCCAAGCTGCGTGACCCCTCCACGCTGGTGTTCACCTACACACCGGTCGAAGATCCTGCCGTTTACGCCGACATCTTCTCGCCTTTCACCAAGCACCTGGCCGAGTGTATCGACCGCAAGGTGGTGTTCTATCAGGTTCAGAGCAACGCTGCCGAAATCGAAGCCATGCGCTCCGGTCGCCTGCACGTGGGCGGCTTCTCGACCGGCCCCACCAACTTCGCCGTGAACCTGGCCGGTGCCGTGCCGTTTGCCGTAAAGGGCGACGCCAATGGCTACCAGGGCTATCACCTGATTCTGATCGTACGCAAAGACAGCCCCTACGAAAAGATGACCGACCTCAAGGGCAAGAAGGTGGCGCATACCTCGCCTTCGTCGAACTCCGGCAACATGGCGCCCATCGCGCTGTTCCCGGCCGAAGGCCTCACCCCGGGCAAGGACTATGAGTTCCTGTACTCCGGCAAACACGACCAGTCGGTCATGGGCGTGAACTCCGGCGACTACGACGCCGCTGCCGTTGCCTCCGACGTGTTCCACCGCATGGCAGAGCGCGGTCAGATCAAACTCGATGACTTCCGCATCATCTACCAGAGCCAGAAGTTCCCGACCTCGTCCTTCGCCTATGCGCACGACCTGGAACCCAAGTTCCGCGATCGCATGCTCAAGTGCTTCTACGACTACCGCTTCACCAAGGAAATGCAAGAAGCCTTCGACGGCGCCGACCGCTTCTACCCCATCACGTACAAGAATGAATGGGCGATCGTTCGCGACGTAGCGGAAGCCGGCGGCGAAAGCTTCACGCGTTCTGCCTACGACAAGGCACAGAAGAAAGGAAACTGATCCAGTATGGGTGCATCCCTTCACATCAATGAACTGATCAAGGAATACAAGGCCAACCAGCCCGTGCTCAAGGGAATCAACCTTGATATCGCGGGCGATGGCCTCACTGCCGTGATCGGCCCATCGGGTACGGGCAAGAGCACCCTGCTGCGCTGCGTGAATCGGCTCATTGAGCCGACACGCGGGCGCATTGTGCTTAAAGACGAAAACGGCAGCGTGGATCTCGCTTCGATCCGGGGCCAGGCCTTGCGCAAGGCCCGGCGCCGGATCGGCATGGTCTTCCAGGAATACAACCTGGTCGAGCGCCTCACCGTCATGGAAAACCTGCTCACAGGGCGGCTGGGGTTCACCTCGGCCTTCAACGCCTGGCGGCGGCGCTTCGATCCTGCCGATATTCAATACGCCTACGAACTGCTTGAAACCGTGGGCCTGAGCGGGTTCGCCAGCCAGCGGGCCGATGCGCTCTCGGGCGGCCAGCGTCAGCGGGTGGGCATCGCCCGCGCACTGATGCAGCGCCCGCAGATCCTGCTGGCCGACGAGCCCACTTCCTCACTCGACCCGAAAACGTCAGTCGAGATCATGGAACTGCTGCTTGAACAAGGGCGGGCCCAACGCATTCCCGTCATCGTCAACATTCACGACGTCGAACTGGCCCGTCGCTATGCCACCCGCATCGTGGGCATGTCGGGTGGGCACGTGGTGTACGACGGGGGCCCAGACGGCCTCTCCACCGACGTTCTCAAGCAGATTTACGGGGGCGAGTCATGGCTGAGCTAAAGGCGGGCGCAACACCAGAAGCCCGGCCTTTCGCCCTGTCGTGGCGCGCTCGCGCCGGGCTGCTGCTGGTCTTGGTGTACGCCATATACGCCTCGTCGCAGCTGGGTTTTTCGTGGAGCCGCTTCGAGGCCGGCATCGAACTGGGCGGGCGCTTTCTGAGCCGCCTGTTCCCGCCGTCCTTCGAGCGCCTCGACGTACTCTGGACAGGCATTGCCGAAAGTCTCGAAATCGCCGTGCTGGCCTCCACGCTGGGCATTCTGCTGTCGCTGCCCATCAGCTTGCTGGGCGCACGCAACCTCATGCCCGCCTGGGCCACCTGGCCTTCGCGTGCCATCGTGGCGCTGTGCCGCGCGCTGCACCCGGTTATCGTCGCCATCATCTTCGTCAAGGCAGTGGGCTTTGGTGCGCTGGCCGGCGTGCTGGCACTGACCGTGGCCTCGATCGGTTTCATCGGCAAGCTGTTCACCGAAGCCATCGAAGAGATCTCGCTCAAACAGGTGGAAGCGGTTCGCGCAAGCGGAGCGTCCTTCGCCAACGTGATTATCTTTGCAGTCATGCCGCAGGTGTTCGCCCGGTTCGTGGGCTTTTCCACCTATCAGCTCGACTCCAACCTGCGCAACTCCACCATGGTGGGAATCGTGGGCGCGGGCGGTATCGGCGGAACGCTGTTCTCGGCGTTCCAGCGCTTCGACTACGACTTTGTCTGCACCATTCTGCTCACGATCATCGGCATCATCATGCTGGGCGAGGTGCTGGCGCGCATGGTGCGTGCGATTCTGCTCGACAACGTATCCCTTGCCGAGCTGTTCAAAGGCCGCAGCGTGCGACGTGAACGGGCCCCTGCGGGAGAAGACGCATGAGTTCGCAGACCCTTTCCTCCATTCCGCGTGAGTGGCATCGCTACACGATGGGGCAGCGCCTGCTGCGCTTTGCGCTCTATTTGCTGTTCATCATTGCGATCGTGCAGTCGGCCCGCACCATCGACGTCATTCCCGAATTCCTCTACGACGCGCCACAGCAGATGGGCGACCTGCTCAACCGCATGTGGCCCATCGACTGGGCCAGTTTCCAGGGCACCATCAGCAACGCCCTGATTGAAACGCTGCTCATGGCCACGCTGGGCACCCTGCTGGCGATCGTGCTGGCCGTGCCGGTGGGCCTGCTGGCGGCCACCAACCTTACCCCCAATCGCGGCCTGAATCTGCTCGCGCGTTTCATCCTGGTCTCAAGCCGCTCGATCAACTCGCTGGTCTGGGCGCTGCTGTTCATCGCGATCTTCGGTCCGGGGGCGGTGGCGGGCACCATGGCCATTGCGTTCCGCTCCATCGGTTTCGTCGGCAAGTTGCTGGGTGAAGCCATCGAAGAGGCCCAGCCCGGCCCCATCGAGGCGCTCACCTCCACAGGAGCAAGCCTGAGCTCGGTGATCCAGTACGGATACTGGCCGCAGATCCGCCCGGCCTTCTGGTCGATCGTGCTGCTGCGCTGGGACATCAACGTGCGAGAATCTGCGGTGCTGGGCCTTGTGGGTGCAGGCGGTATCGGCATGGCGCTGAACAGTGCCATGGACCTCTTCCAATGGGACAAGGTCGCCCTGATTCTGGTGCTCATCTTCGCCATCGTGATTCTGGCCGAAGTGATCATCACCCGTAGCCGCAGGTCGCTGCTGTAACAGACGCATCGTCGGGCGCCCGCCCGCGCTGGAAACCACCGAAAATGCTCGAACGCGAGTTGAAGTTCCATGTCCCGGCGCGGCAGCGCGCGGGGCTTCGTGCGCACCTGCGCAAGCTGGGCGCCAAGGCCATCGATCTGCATGCACGTTACTACGACAGCCGCGATCAGGCGCTGGCGCGTCATGGCATTGCCCTGCGTATCCGCCGCGAAGGCGATGTCTGGGTGCAGACCATGAAAACCCCGGGTCCCGACGAACTCTCGCGTATCGAATGGAATCACCCCCGGCCGGATCCCTCTCTTGACCTGTCGGTGTACGACGGCACTCACGTCGCCGAACTGTTGGCCTCGGTCGCCGGGCGATTGCGCTGCCGTTACATCACCCAGGTCACTCGCCTGAAGAAGGTCGTACCAACCGCCTCGGGCACTGCCGAGCTGGCCTACGACGAAGGCGTGATCATGGCCGGCGGCATTTCGCTGCCCATCCATGAGCTTGAACTCGAAGGCGTCGAGGGCGAAGCCGCCGATCTCTTCGAGCTCTCACGCGAATGGCTGCAGCGCTACCGGCTCATACTCGAGCTGCGCAGCAAGGCGGCCAGGGGCGATGCACTGGCAGAACTCGCGGGAGAGCAGGCACTTGAAACCGCCTGGGACCCAGACGCGATCACCCAGGGCGGCCACAAGCCGCGTGTCCGCGCACCGGGGCCAAGGCAGGTCGAGAGGCTGGCCGCGCCGGTCAGGGCCGGTGTGCCGTCTCTCACGCCCGAAATCGGCCTCCGCGATGCGTATCTCGCCTGCGCCAACGACTGCATGAGCCAGATTCTGCGCAACACCAGCTTCCTGGCGGGTGTCGACGGCATGAAGCCCGAACGCGGGCAGCGTATCGAATACGTGCATCAGATTCGTGTCGGCATTCGGCGGCTGCGCACCTGCTGGAAGCTGTTCAAAGGCGTGGCTGAGCCCGACTCTGACCTGCAGGCGCAACTCACCGAGCATTTTCGTGCGCTGGGTCAGGCGCGCGATCACGACGTGATCCAGACCGAAGTCCTGCCCCGCCTGATTCAGGCCGGCATGCCACCCGACACGGCCCAGGCCACCATCGAAACCTCGGCGGGCTCCGAATCGCGTTCGCAACTGGCGGCCTCTCCCGAATTCCAGCTGCCCCTGCTCGGCCTGCGGGAGCACCTCGTGCTGTACGGCGACGCCCGCGAGCAGAAGGGCGGCGGAAAACCGGCGGCACGCACGCTGTACAAACGACTCAATGCCTGGCTCGACCGGATCCGTCTGCAAAGCGCGAACTTTCTGGAAGCCGACTGGGACACTCGCCATCTGATTCGCAAGCGGATCAAACGGCTGCGCTACGGCATGGAATTCACGCAAGGCCTGCTGGATACCCAGCGCGTGGCGCCACTGCGCAATGCCCTGGTGTCGGCGCAGAAGTCGCTCGGCCAGCTGAACGATCTGTACGTGGCGGCCGAGTACTATCGTGGCGCCGGGGCAAGGCACCCTTCAGCCATGTTTGCGCTGGGCTGGCTGGCCGCCACCCAGGACCATGAAGCGCGCGCCTCGGCCACGGCCCTGCAAAAACTGGCTGAAGCCGGGCATTTTCACGCAGCATCTGCCAAGAGAGCCCGCCGGCCAGGCCGGCTCAAGCCTTCAATCGCCCAGTAAGGCTGCAGCAAACTCGCTCGCCACGAAGGTCTGCAGGTCGTGCATGCCTTCGCCCACCCCGATCCAGTACACGGGCACTGGCCGCACACCCTGGCTGCCGGCGGCCAGAGCGGCCAGCGTGCCGCCCTTTGCGGTGCCGTCGAGCTTGGTGACGACGAGGCCGGTCAGACCGATGGCGGCGTCAAACGCCTTGATCTGGGAAATTGCGTTTTGCCCCGTGTTGCCGTCGACCACGAGCAGCACCTCGTGGGGAGCTGCACCATCGGCCTTGCCGATGACCCGCTTGATCTTCTTGAGCTATTCCATCAGGTGCAACTGCGTCGGCAGGCGACCCGCGGTATCGACCATGACCACCCCTGCCTGCCGCGCACGTCCTGCGTTCACTGCGTCAAACGCCACGGCCGCAGGATCGCCGCCTTCCTGAGCGACGACGGTGACATTATTGCGGGCACCCCACTCCATGAGCTGCTCGCGCGCCGCCGCGCGGAAGGTATCGGCTGCAGCCAACAGGACGCTTGCCCCCTGACCCTGAAAGGTGTGGGCCAGCTTGCCGATGGATGTGGTCTTGCCAGCGCCATTGACCCCGGCGATCATGACGACCAGCGGGGTGGAGGAGCCAAGCGGGAATGATTTTTCGAGCGGCTTGAGGTGCTCGGCGAGGATCTCGCGCAGCGCCGCCTTCACGGCCTGGGCGTCGGTCAGACGGTCTTTCTTGACGCGGGCGCGCAGTGCTGCGAGCAACTTCTCGGTCGCCTCCATGCCGGCATCGGCCATGATCAGCGCCGTTTCCAGCTCCTCGAAGAGGTCTTCATCGACCTTGACGCCCACAAAGAGCCCGCCCAGGTTCTGACCGGTTCGGGCGAGCCCCTGTTTCAGGCGAGAGAGCCACGACTGACGTGCGGGCGCAGGCGCGGGCGCGGCTGGCTCGATGTCGGCCGGTGCTGGCGATGGCTCCGCCTGCTCGATAGCGGCAGGTGCTGGCGAGTGCTCGGCCTGTTCGATGGCGGCCGGTGCTGGCGATTGCTCAACCTGCTCGGGGGCGGGTTCCGGCTGATGCTGCGGCGCCGCAACAGGCTGCAACTCAGGCTGGGCCGCAGGCTCGGGAATCTCGATGGGCGAAGCCGCGACCGGCTCTGGTACCGAGGGGGGCTGGACGGGTGCCGACGCCGGGGCCTGAGACTCCGACGCCTGCTCTACCGGCGCGACTTCCGTCTGCTGGGCCGGCGTGACTTCCGTCTGTTTGGCCGGCGCGGCCTCCGGCTTGGCTTTCTTTCTGAAAAAACTGAACATACGGTTTCGGTTCTACACTAATGGGTCGAGTCGGAGGACGACGCGTTGAGCGGCGCATGAAGAAGCACACAGTCCGTATTGTAGGCGGTGATTTTCGCCGCACCCCCATTCCGGTCGTCGAGGCACCAGGGCTGCGCCCCACTCCCGACCGGGTGCGCGAAACGCTGTACAACTGGGTCAGCCACTTCTGGGGCGGAGACTACTCCGACAAGCGGGTGCTCGACCTGTTCGCGGGCACGGGAGCGCTGGGCTTCGAAGCCGCCTCGCGCGGCGCCGCGCACGTGCAGATGGTGGAATCCAACCCCGCCGCCCTCGCCGCGCTAAGGGCTCTGCGCAACAAGCTCAATGCCCTGCAGGTGCGGGTCCATGCCGGAAACGCCGCCATGGTGCTCGACCGCCTCGACGACGCACGCTTCGATCTGGTGCTGCTCGCCCCCCCATTTGGCAAAGACTGGCTTGCATCGCTATGGCCGAAGCTGCCCGGAGTTCTTTCCACCGATGGACTGCTGTATATTGAGGCCGAACAGCCCATCGAAGCCCCACCCGAATTTGAAGTGCTGCGCAGTGGAAAAGCGGGTCAGGTGCATTTCCAGCTTTTGCGATTTGCTGCGACGCAAAAAACCGACAA
Source organism: Pseudomonadota bacterium (assembly GCA_023437255.1). Lineage (GTDB taxonomy): Bacteria > Pseudomonadota > Gammaproteobacteria > Burkholderiales > Burkholderiaceae_B > Yanghanlia. The sequence goes on from JAEZGR010000081.1 coordinate 10,892, forward strand.
TAATCACACAATCCTATTGAATGCCTGAGTGCCCTGCCACCCACCGGCCAGGCCGCTCTCAACCGTCAAGAACGCATGATAACTGCTGTCTATCCAGGTACTTTCGATCCTCTCACGCGTGGCCATGAAGACCTGGTGCGTCGCGCTGCGGGGCTGTTCGATCATGTCGTCGTCGGCGTCGCGCACAGCCCCAACAAGCGGCCATTCTTCACCGTTGAAGAACGGGTCGAGATCGCGCGCGAGGTGCTCAGCCATTACCCGAACGTCGAAGTGAAAAGCTTCGGCGGTCTGCTCAAGGATTTCGTGCGTGACCAGAATGGGCGCGTCATCGTGCGCGGTCTGCGCGCCGTGTCCGACTTCGAGTACGAGTTCCAGATGGCGGGCATGAATCGCCATCTGCTTCCCGAAGTCGAAACATTGTTCATGACGCCCTCTGACCAGTATCAGTTCATCTCGGGCACCATTGTTCGCGAGATCGCCATTCTGGGCGGCGACGTCAGCAAGTTTGTATTCCCCTCGGTCGAGCGCTGGCTGCAGGCCAAATCGCGCACGATTCGCGAACAGGCCCAGACAAATCAGGGTTAATCCCGAGTTTCTGGCGCAGGGCGCTACAATGTTCAGGTAACCCGGCCGCCGGCCGGGGTCTTTTCCTGAGAGTCCGAAGCCATGGCCTTGCGTATCACCGACGAATGCATCAATTGCGACGTCTGCGAGCCGCAGTGTCCCAACACCGCCATTTACATGGGGTCTGAACGCTACGAGATCGACCCCAATCGCTGCACCGAGTGCGTCGGCCATTTCGACGAACCGCAGTGCGTGGTGTTCTGCCCCGTCGAATGCATCGAGGTCGACACCGACCTCAACGAAAACCGCCAAACGCTTGAGGCCAGGTTCCTCAAGCTTGCGGTGTCGTAAAGCGGCGTCGGTCAGCCCTCAGCCAGTTCCTCGCAAACTTTCACGAGCCGCACCTGCCGACCCAGCACCTCGGTGAACCAGGCATGGGCCCACGCCCCTTCGTCGGCCACGCGCCGTGGTGTGCCGTCGATATTCACGGTATCGAGCACCGAAGGGTCGTCTTCAATGACATCCAGCGGAATATCGAGGCGCAGCATGCCGGGGGCGCGCAGCACCAGATAACCGAATCGCAGCTCAACACTCACGTTGGCAAGACGCGCTTCATCTGCTGCGACGAGGTGGCCGTCTGCCTCGAGCAGGCGCCAGCGGCCCTCGTACTCGGCAGCCGTGGTCGGATCGACACCCTGCGCGCCAGGCAAGGGGAAACAAAGATCGTCTTTTTTGTGCGTCGTATTCATTGACCCAATAACCCTTTCAAAGCGTCGCCGATCGACCGCATTGGATCCTTCGGCGCGGGCGTGTCTGGCCCCGGCCCCGGTGCCACAGGCGTTTCGGGCGCCGGCACATCGGGAAGCGCGCTGTCGAGCTGGCTTCCCAGCAATTCCAACAGTCCGCCTTTCACGGCCTCTCGTACCGCAGCCCCGGCGATCTCCTTCCACTGAACCTGATAAGCGGGGCTATTGAAAGGGCCGGTGATGCGCAACGGCACAGTCACGCCGCGCATCTCCCTGAGATCGCGCGTGGCGGTCGCGCCGCCGCTGACCCGCAAGTTCACCATCACGTCCATCTGCTGATTCACCAGATCAATGGAAGCGGGCTTGCCCTGCGTGACCCGCACCGCCGGCGAGACCAGGTTGAGCTTCTGGACCGCGACCTGCCCCTTGCTGATCTGCAGGTCTGACTCCAGCACTGAAAAGGCGGTCTCGGTGCCTGGGTTGAAGGCCAGCGCCACATCTTGAGATTCGCCTGTGGTCACGCTGCGCACCAGTTCCTGAACCTGACGCAGGGTCTGCGCGACGTCGATGCCCCGCACGGCGCCATCGCGGACGCGCAACTGCGTGGTGCCATCGAGCGCGGCAGTGAGCGCAGGCAGGGTCATGCCCTGACTCTTCAGGCGTGCCCGCAGCGAGCCCGTGCCGGCTAACGTACGCTTGCCGGTGAATGCATGCACCAGGGGCTCCATGGCCACATCCGTCAGGCTCAGATCGAGCGACATTTCATTGGATGCGGTCGCGCCCAGCTGACCTGTCAGGCTGCCGTCGTACAACTGTGCGCGAAGGTCCTTGACGGTGAGCTTGCCGTCGACCGCACTCAGGCTGGCCTTGAAATCCGCAGCTTCCACGGCCTGCACCTTCAGCGCGCCAACCTCTATTTCGCCGGTCAGATCCATGCGCTCGAGAAAGGCAAGATTCATGACGCGAGCGGGCGATTCTTCGGTATCTGCCTCGGCCGGCTTGGCCGGTTTCGGGGGTTCGGCAGGCTGATCTGCCGGCTGCCCCTCTCGCGCAGGCGCGGGCTCTTGAGACACCACCTTCGAGGCCGCCGGGAACAGGGTGTTGAAATCGAGCTGGTCGGCCTGAAGCGCAAAGTCGACCTGGGGGCGTTCAAGCTGCTTCACGCCCACTCGCAGGCCCAGCTTGCTGCCGCTGAGCACGGCGTCGAGTTCGCCACGGATGTCCTTCTTGGGCATGTCGGCGCTCATGCTGCCGATGAAGGGGAACTCGAAGGTGCCACCGGGCAGGGCCGGATGCTGGATGCGTACATCACCACGCATGGCTGACAACGACCCGCGCTCCTCGAACACCTTCCAGGCGGCGGGCGAAGTCATGTTGATATGCACCTGCTGCTCGCCGCTCTGCATGCGGCCGTCGAGCTTGAGTTCCTTGAGCGTCAGTGAGCTCGCGTTTCCGCCCAGGCCGCTCATACCCAGTACCAACGCGATGCGGTCCTGTTTGTCCTGCAGCTGCACGGTGGCTGTCAGGGGTTCACCGCCGGCCGAATCTGGCGAAACCAGCAGGCTCGGTGCATCGAGGCCAAGCTGGAAGGAATCGGCCGGTCGGTCGCCCTTGACCCGGAGGCTGAGCTTTTCGACATGCAGCTCGGCCTGGCTGCGGTCGAGCTTGAGCTGCGGCACCGCCAGGGTGGCGTCCAGGTTCTTGATGGGCTCGGGCCCCGTCACCTCGCCCTGTACCGAAAAATCGAGGCTGCCCGCGCTGAACATCTGTGAATAGGCACTGTAGGCAAGATTGCCGCGCAGCCCCACCGACTTGGCCTGCAGTTCACCCAGCAGGCCGTTGAGCTGAACGTTCACGCGCTGGGCCGAATAGATCTTCTGATCAGTATTGAACTTGACGAGTGCCTGCCCGTCGAAGCGCGCATCTGCGGTGGGGAAGTTGCCCAGTAGCCGCCCACGGAACGCGACGTCAAAGGGCTGATCGGCAGTCATGCGGCCGGTATTCAGCTCGAGATTGGTGATGTGGCCGATATACCCGTTTTTCTTGTCGTGCAGATGGATCTGCCCGTTGCGCAGCGTGAGCCCCGCGATGTCGATATGCAGGTCGGTCGCGTTGCGAGCCGGCAGGGGTGGACCCATGGGTTCCGCCTGCTCGGCGGCTGGAAGATCGGCAGCGGTTGCCGTGGAACCGGCAGCCGCCTGCACAACGGCCTGGGCGGCCCCTACGGTACCTGCCAATGCGGTCAACGGGGAAGCCAGATCAGGCGCAGGCAGGCCCGCGTTCTGGCGCCCGCTCAGCAGATCGTGAAAGTTGTAGCTGCCGCCCTCGTCGCGCACCATCCATGCTCTGAAGCCGGTCACGGCCACGTGATCGACCACCAGGCGGTTGAACATGAGCGGCCAGATCGCCACTGCAAGGCGCGCGCTTTCCATCGAGGCAAAGAGCTCCGACGAACCTCGATCGGACAAGGACACCTGCTGGACCGCCAGCCCGATACGCGGGAACAGCGACAGCTCGATGTCTCCGTCGATGGTCAGTGTGCGCCCGTAGCGCGCGTACACGATCTCTTGCAGCTTGTTCTTATAGGCATTCGGATCGAAGGTCAGAAGAAAGATTGCGATCCCGACCAGCGCCACAAGAAAGGCGACGACGAGACCGATCAGTATCCGCTTCAACCAGACTTTCATTCACGCCTCAAAACTGGGGAAAGCCCCGATGCGCATGCACGCAAACAACCCGCAATACTACCCGATGCAGAGCGCTACTCCATCAGGGGAATAACAGAAATTAGGGAGTGGCAACACACCGCGACAGTAAGCCACGGGTTTTAATTCCTTTTGGTTATAAGCAAACCGCGCAACTGTCGTTGCCATAGCGGCCGCAGAGCCACGGAAACGTGTACTCTAGCAGGCTGATTTTCATACTGAGACAAGACCGACCATGAAATTTGAAACGCTTGCGGTTCACGCCGGTTACCAGCCCGATCCCACCACGAAGGCCGTTGCCGTTCCCATCTATCAGACTACATCGTACGCTTTCGACAGTACGCAGCATGGGGCCGATCTGTTCGATCTCAAGGTACCGGGCAATATCTATACCCGTATCATGAACCCGACCACGAGCGTGCTCGAGGAACGCGTGGCCGCACTTGAAGGCGGCGTGGCTGCACTCGCGGTTGCGTCCGGCATGGCGGCGATCACCTATGCGATTCAGACAATCGCCCAGGCGGGCGACAACATCGTTTCTGTGAGCAAGCTGTACGGGGGCACCTATAACCTGTTTGCGCACACCTTTCCGCGTCAGGGTATCACGGTAAAGTTCGCGCCGCATGACGATATTGCCGCGCTCGAGGCCCTGATCGACGAGAACACCAAAGCAGTCTTCTGCGAGACCATTGGCAACCCATCCGGCTCGGTCGTCGACATTGAAGCCCTGGCCGCCGCCGCACATCGCCACGGCGTGCCGCTCATCGTCGACAACACGGTGGCCTCTCCTGCGCTTTGCCGGCCCATCGAGTACGGTGCCGATATCGTGGTACACGCGCTCACCAAGTACATGGGCGGCCACGGCACCACCATTGCAGGTGCCATCGTCGATTCCGGCAAGTTCCCCTGGGCCGAGCACAAGCAGCGCTTTCCCATGCTGAACGAGCCTGATCCTTCGTATCATGGCGTGGTCTACACCGAAGCCTTTGGCCCCGCCGCCTACATCGGCCGCTGCCGCGTCGTACCCCTGCGCAACACCGGCTCCGCCCTGTCACCCTTCAACGCCTTCCTGATTCTGCAAGGCATTGAAACGCTGGCGCTGCGCATGGAACGCCACACGGAGAACGCCCAAAAGGTGGCCGAGTACCTGCGCAATCACGACCAGGTTTCGTGGGTGCAGTACGCCGGTCTGGCCGATCACCCCGAACACAACCTGGCTCAGAAGTACTTCGGCGGCAAGCCGGCCAGCATTCTGTCGTTCGGCATCAAGGGCGGCCTTGAGGCCGGCGCGCGTTTCATCGATGCGCTGAAGCTGATCCTGCGCCTCGTGAACATTGGAGACGCCAAGACGTTGGCCAGCCACCCGGCCACCACCACGCACCGTCAGCTCAACGCTGAAGAGCTCAAGTCGGCTGGCGTTACCGAAGACATGATCCGCCTTTCGATCGGTATCGAACACATCGACGATATCATCGAGGATCTGGCGCAGGCCCTCGAAGCCAGCCGCTGACTCCGGGACCGCAACCCTCGGTAGCCCCTCACGCGCCTGTCCGCCCCCGGGCGGGCGGGCCCTCAAGTGGACGAGGCACAGGGCATGTTCTATCCTAGGCGCTGTTTCAGTTTCAAAATCAGCAAATGCCCAGCACCTCCGAGCACGACGAGGACCCGTTTCTCCTCACCGCTCCCCTCGAGATCCGTTCGATCCTGCGCACCGTGCGTCGGCACGCTGCGCTGGTTCGCATGTACGTGAAGGGGAACCCCGATCTGTCCATCATGACCACCGTCCTCGCCTTCGACGAAGAGACCGGGCGGGTCATTGTGGACTGCTCGCCCGACAACGACCTGAACCAGCGGCTTCTGAAAGCCGATCACGTCATTTTTGACACTCAGATCGACCGCATAAACATCAATTTCACGGCATCCGGGCTACAGGCCTGTACGCACGATAACCTGCCGGCGCTGTCGTTCCCGCTGCCCCCAGCCATACGCCGCGTTCAACGACGCGAGTTCTATCGTGTCGACATTCCCATGGGCGAGCCTGCGTCGTGCACGATCCCCATTGTCGAGCCCGGCAAGGCACCGCGCCGGGCGGTCGTCAGAATGAAAGACATCAGCGCGGGGGGCGTGGCACTGCTCGACCCGGAGAATCAGCTGCCCCACGAAAGCGGCGTCACGCTGAACGACGTCAGAATCACGCTGCCCGAAGTCGGTGAAGTCACCGTCGATCTCGTGGTGCTGCGCGTACATACGGTCGTGCTTCCCAACAAGAAAGAAATCATCGAGCTGGCCTGCAAGTTTGGGGAAATCTCCAATGCGTCGCTGATGCTGATCCAAGGCTATATCGGGCGGCTCGAACGCCGCCTGAACGCCAAGCGACGCGGCTTCTGAATCGCAGGCAGCAGCCCTCCACAGGTACACATACATGGAACCCGCATTCTGGCAGCAAAGGTGGCGTGACGGAGAAACCGGCTTCCACCTCTCCCGTGTCACGCCTCTGCTGCCACGCTTTTGGCCGCAACTTCAGCTGGCAAGCAGCGACCGTGTGCTTGTACCCCTGTGCGGCAAATCCATGGACATGGTCTGGCTCGCCGAGCAAGGGCACCGGGTTCTGGGTATTGAGCTGGTTGCGACCGCGATCGAGCAGTTCTTCGATGAACAGGCGCTCGAGTTCGAGGTTCACGAGTCGGCCGAAGGCCGGCACTTTGTGGCGGGGCAGATCGAACTCATCTGTGGCGACATTTTCAACGTGAGCGCCGCCACCCTGGCATCCTGCCAAGGGGTGTACGACCGTGGCGCCCTGGTGGCGCTGCCGCAAGAAATGCGTCGACGCTATGCCCGGCACGTGTATGGCAACCTGGCCCCAGGCTTTCGCGGGCTCTTGCTCGCGGTGCAGTACGACCAGTCAAAGATGGAAGGCCCGCCCTTCTCGATTCCGGCCGAAGAGGTCGGGGCATTGTTTGCATCGATAGCAACGCCCACGCAGCTAGACCGGCTCGATATTATCGACAAGGAACCGAAATTCGCCGCGCGCGGCCTGAGCAGCTTCGAATCGGTCAGCTGGCGACTCGATGCTACGTTTTGAAATATGAGCCATAACATCAACATGTTATGATGTTCGACTGATCAGTGGCGCTTGGCGCCACCAGTTGCCTGGGGCCTCCGCAGTGCCCCGACCTATCGACTTTTGCGTTCCTGCACACCAATTGAAGCCTGTCGATTCCTACGCTTTAACGCCTTAGACAGCCACGGCGCGTTCCCACTGCGGGTGCCGGCTGCCCCTGACTCATGACAGTGACCCCCAGTCCAGAAAAAGCCTTCTTCTCTTCTTTACCTTCTCCTCTTCATCGCTTCGGCCAAGTTGTGTCGGGCCTGTGTCTGGCATTCACCTTCGCCTTTGCACCCAGCGCGCAGGCCGAAGCCGAGCTCACCCAACCCGAGTCCATTGCAGAAGTTGCGCTGCATCAGCCCGATTCGGGGATCCGGCTCAGACTGCACGGCGTGGAGGACCTGCGCGAACCCCGCCTTCCGCGCGCCCGCGGCGCCACGCAGAGTGCCGCCCAGGCCTCGCTGCAGCCGGGCCCGCTGCAGCCCGAGGCTGTCAGCCCCACCCTCGACGAAGACGAGATCAAGAAACAAGCACAGACAAAATACCTGGCCGCCAAGCTGAAGGAAGAGGAAACCACGGTACGCAAATACGTCGACCTCGCTTGGGCGGAGGCCTACCGGCGCGACTGGCTCAAGCCGGAACTGCTGATTGCCATCATCCATAAAGAGAGCTCGTTCCGCCCGCGCGTACAGAGCCGCTACGGAGCACAGGGCCTCATGCAGGTGGTGCGCCGGTGGCATAAAGACAAGCTGCGCCCTTCCGAGTCGCTGTTCGACCCGGAAGTGAATATCCGGGTCGGGGCCGACGTACTGGAAGAGTATCTCGAACTCGCCAATGGCAATCTTGATCACGCATTGCGGAAGTACTCGGGCAACGCCCGCAACTACGCAAACACCATCAAGAAAGAGTCGTCGAACCTGGCGCGCGTGGCGGAACGCGCGGCGCGCCAGTCGCTCGTCGCCCGTGGCTGACCGCACGGGCTGGCCGCTGCTGGGCAACCGCCCCGCGCCCGCTACTTTCTCTTGTCTGACACCGGCAGTGGCACCATGAGTGACTGACCGGGCCAGCTGCACCCAGCGTCGCAGCACCGGCCCGGCTGACGGTTGCGGGTGATCTTGCGGTCCGGGTCGGCAGCGAGCACACCACGGTCGAGCAGGCGTTCGACCAGATCCACCTTGTTGCCCACCGGATACTGGCGCCAGATTTCCTGTTTCATGGCCGCCGGCGACCCGCCGCCGTGCAGACTGATCAGGGAATACCACCCACCCTGGTACGAAGCGGTGAGATCTTCAAGGAAGCGCGCCACTTCGGCCCGCTTGTCATAGGGAACCTGAGGGCTCGCCTGCAGCACTTCTGCCAGTGTGGCGGCCGTTGCCGGGTTGTGATCTTCATCGGGGCCGGGCAGCGCGACAATCAGCCCGCCCGACACCTCGTGCGCCAAGCGGTGCATGTCGTAGATCTGCGTAGCGAGCAGGAGCTTGCCAATATTCGAGAACACCGGTTCGGGCATGAACGTACGCGAATATGGGTCGCAGATGCCGTAAACGCTGGCCGCCACGCCGCAGGCATAGAACCCTTCGGTAATCTTGATCAGCTCCACCATTGGGTCGCGCAGCGTCGCCTTCTTGTCGGGATCGAGCCCATTGGCCTCGCACATGAGTGCCCCGGCTCCGATAAGCAGGTCGCCAAAGCCTGCCCGCGCGCCAATACAGCTGTGCCGGTGGTGCGTGGCATAGTTGTAGGTAATGTCGGCAGAAAACTCCCACTCGCCGGCGAGAAACACACGTTCCCACGGTACGAATACCTTATCGAACACCACCACTGCCACCGATTGCCCGTACTTGCGCGAGAACAGGGCCGCACCATGCTCCGGTTCACCCGGGCGGCCGGCCGGTCGTGAAATGATGGTGACCCCTTCCGCATCGACCGGCACTGCACAACACACGGCGAAGTGCGCGTCGGCTTCCTGCATGTTGCGTGAGGGCATGACAAGCAGCTCATGCATATAAGGTGCGCCGGTCACGATCGCCTTCGTACCGTTGATCACCACGCCCTTGGCATTGCGTTCGACGATATGTACGTAGACATCTGGGTTGGCCTGTTCGCCGGGGCGACGGCTGCGATCGCCTTTCGCGTCGGTCATGGCAATGCCGACTGCCAGATCGGCATCCTGCACGTGCTTCAGGTAGGCATTGAAGCGGTCTCTGCGCTCATTACCACCATGAACGTCATCCATGCGAGCGGCAGCCTGTGCAATGCCGTTCAGTGCATCGTGCGTCAGGTAACGCTGCGCGCAGCCCGTTTCCTGACACAACACCCGCACTGCTTCCAGCTTGTTCAGAAGATCGCCGGCTGACTCATTGACATACAGCATGCGATTCACCGCCTGGTCGCGGCCTGTCTGTTGCGCCAGCATCAGGGGCGCCTTGTCGGCGTCGAGTGCAAAGTCGTAGCTGACCGCCAAGGCATTGACCCCGGGACGCAGCATGGGCTCATCGGCAACCGACTCCACCAGACGGCCGTCGACATACACGCGAGGCTTGTAGCGACGCAGGGATTCCTTGTAAGCGGCCGCGTCCATCAGGCCAGAGGTGTCATAGCGTATGGGTTCGGCGGCCTCTACGGCGTGAGCCTCGGTAGACGACGTGGGGCGGTTCATGATGTCTCCTGATCTGCGTTTTATTGATTGAACACTGTTTAATTTAGTGGCCAGCGTATAATGCGCGCCATGACTGAGTCAACCACCCCTGTTCTGACCGGCGGCGCCGAGAGCTCTGGCGCCGACCTGGCACGCAATCGGGCCCTGCGAGAATCCGCGCTCAGCGAGACACGTCGCAATCTGATCATGGACGCCGCCCGGGCGGCTTTTCTGGAGCTCGGCCTCGATCGTGCGAGCCTGCGCGAAATCGCCAAGCGGGCCGGATATTCGCCCGGTGCCATCTACACCTACTTCTCAAGCCTGGAAGCGATTTACGGCGCCCTGCTCGAAGAATCGCTGCAGCGCCTGCAAGAGGCTGTCGTCACTGCCGAAGGTCAGGCACCCTCTGATGCCCCCTCGGAAAAAGTCAGGGCCACCGGACTGGCGTTCTACGCGTACTACCGCGACAACCCCAAAGATCTGGATCTGGGCTTCTACCTGTTCAATGGGGCGCGTCCGCGCGGCCTCACACCGGAGCTGAACCGTCGCCTGAATGACCAGCTGATGAAAGCACTCGAACCAGTCCGGCGCGGTCTGGAAGAGATCGGGCACGCGCCTGCGCAGGCCGTTAGCGAAACCACGGCCATCTTCGCGCACATCGTGGGTACACTCATGCTGGCCAACACGGGCCGGATCCGTCTGTTCCGCCAGGACCCCGACGCCCTTGACAACCGTTACCTCGACTCTCTGCTGAAATGACCCGACCGCAAGCCCAGGAACGCAGTGCTTACCGACATTTTGCGCCGCTGCAGACGCGCTGGATGGACAACGATGCCTACGGCCACGTCAACAATGTGACCTATTACTCTTACTTCGACACCGTGGTGAATGCCTACCTGATCGAACAGGGGGCGCTCGATATTGAGAAGAGCCACGTTATTGGTCTGGTCGTGGAAACGGGGTGCCAGTATTTTGAATCGGTGGCCTTCCCGGATGCGCTGGAGGCCGGCATTCGCGTCGCCCACATGGGCCGTTCGAGCGTGCGCTATGAGGTCGGCATCTTCAAACAGGGTGACACCCACACCCGCGCGGCCGGGCACTTCGTGCACGTATATGTCGATCGCGAATCGCGCCGACCGACGGAATTGCCGCCCGTGTTGCGCACGGCACTCGAACGGATCGCGGTGCCCACGCAGGCTTTGTAAAACACGCGCTGCAGAGCCGCATTCAAGGCTCGGACCGAAGCGATTACGCCTTAGGCGCTCACACCTTCCGGCATGACCAGCGACATCACGGCGCTGGCGCGCATGATCTTGCGTTCCCCGACTTTCACCATGCATTCGGCAAATACCAGGCGGCGCCCTCTGCGGTGCAGCTCGGTTTCGGCAACGACCCAGTCACCCAGCCGCGCCGGACTCATGAACTCGCTGGCCATCGACACGGTCACGGAATTCACGGGCTGGTCATAGGCGTTGATGATGGCATCGCCAATCGCATTGTCGGCCAGCGTCATCAACACGCCGCCGTGGGTGACTCCCACCCGATTGAGGTGCCGCTCCTCGATCAGCTGCGCCAGACACACCGGACTTCCCTTTTCCGCCTTGAGATAGTAGGGCCCGGCCAGGTCCGAGAAGGCGCTGTTTCTGTCGTGGAAATGAAACCCGGCGGGCGGGACGAACTGAGACATAGGTACTCCTGAAATCTTGCAATCGTGCATGCGCGAACTGTACTGCAATCTGCCAGACGCGATGTGAGGCTGAATTTCCACAGTCTTATATAGGAGCTATTGATCCTGATAACGAGAATCGCTATCATTCAGCACCTAAGCAGGCCGCCCGGCCTGATTTTTATGTCCAGCAACCTAGGTGTGAAACATGACTGTCGCGAACCCCGGCCAACCATTCCAGATCAAACCCTTGCCCTTTCTGCTCGGCGTCACCCTGGGAACGACGCTGGTTCTTGCTCCGCTGACCGCACGCGCCAACAACAACGTGCAGGAGCTCGACACGGTCGTGGTAACGGCATCGGGTTTCGAACAGGAAATCAAGGCGGCGCCGGCCTCGATCTCGGTAGTGACGCGTAAAGACCTTGAAGAGAAATCGTTCGTCGATCTGGCCGACGCGCTTCGCGACATCGAGGGCATCGACGTACGCGGCGCAACCGGCAAGACGGGCAATCTGAACATCAGCATACGCGGCATGCCCAGCGAATACACGCTGGTTCTGATCGACGGTCGCCGTCAGAACTCGGCGGGCGACGTCACGCCCAACGGTTTCGGCGACACCTCGACGGGCTTCATCCCTCCCCTCTCGGCCATTGAGCGCATCGAAGTGATCCGCGGCCCGATGTCCACGCTGTACGGTTCCGATGCCATGGGTGGCGTCGTGAACATCATCACCCGCAAGGTGGCCAAGGAATGGGGCGGTTCGGTCGGGCTGGAAACCCGGCTCGAGCAGAATCGTGACGCCGGCGACACCCGCAAGGCGAATTTCTACCTGAGCGGCCCCATCGTCGCCGACAAGCTCGGCGTCGCCCTGCGCGGCAGCGTGCTTCACCGCAGCGACTCGCACCTGGAGTTCGGAGACGGCTCACAGGTTTCGACACGCGGCCCCTCCCCTGTCGGCGCCCAAAATTACTCATTCGGAACCAAGTTCAGCCTGACGCCGAACAAAGATCACGACATCTGGCTCGACCTTGACCGTTCTCGCCAGAAGTTCAACAACGATGAATGCCAGCTGGGCAGTCTGGATGGCATGAATCGCAACTGCAACGCACCGCAGGCAAATGCGTACTACGGCTACAAAGATTCCCTGCGGTTCAACCGCGACCAGATCGCGCTCGGTCACACCAGCCGCTTCTCGTTCGGTACGGTGGAATCGAGCATCATGCGCAGCACCACCGAAACCCTGGGTCGCACCATTCCGAGCGAGGCACGCCCGGCGCGCGACCCAAGCATCGGTACCGATCGCGAACTCAAGACCACCAACACCGTATTCGACACCAAGCTGGTGGCACCCGTTGGCGACTCGCATGTCCTGACGGTGGGCGGGCAGTACTGGCGCGCGTCCATGACCGACGGTTTGGTCACCGAGAAATACGAGCAGAACACCTGGGCCCTGTTTGCCGAAGACGAATGGGCGCTCACCGACGAGTTGGCGTTCACCTATGGCGCCCGCTACGACCATCATGACGCCTTCGGCAGCCATGTCAGTCCGCGCGGCTATCTGGTCTGGAATCCATCGGAACAGTGGACGCTCAAGGGTGGCGTGAGCCGCGGCTACAAAACGCCGGGTCTGAACCAGCTGCACGGCGGGATCAACAGCATCTCTGGTCAGGGTACGCAGATCAACGTGGGCAACCCCGACCTGCAACCCGAGGTCAGCACCAGTTCGGAACTGGGTATGCACTACGACAGCCTGCAAGGCTGGACTCTGGGCGTCACCGGCTTCCACAACCGCATTACCGACAAGATTTCGAGCACGACCTGCGGTGTGTCGAACATCGCCAGCTGCTCGGTGCAGGGAGCTAACGCGGATTCCAGCTACCCCGTCAACCTCGACAGCGCGACAACGCAGGGCGTGGAACTGACCTCCACCCTCCAGTTCGCCGAGCGCTGGTCGCTGCGCCTGAACTACACCTATACCGACAGCGAGATCAAACGCAATGGTCAGGCCGACGGCCCCCTGAGCGACACCGCCAAGCACATGGCCAACGCCACTCTGCGTTGGGACGCGAACGACCGCCTCAGCTTCTGGTTGCAGGGTGAGTACCGTGGCAAGAGCCGCCGTTTCGACGGTGACCCGTCCGGGTACACGGGCGACACACGCACCGCCTACGATGCCCTGGGCGATCTGAAGGCCTACACCGTGTTCAACCTTGGCGGGCAGTACCGTGCCTCGAAGAACGTGACGCTGAACGCCACGGTCTACAACCTGTTCGGCAAGGACTTCCTGGAGTGCAAGACATGGACCAACTCCGCCGGCGACGTACTGTGCGGCAGCCCCTATATTCAAACGGGTCGCTCCACTACCGGTTCGCTGCCCTACGCGGGCCGCGCATTGTGGCTGTCTGCGAATATCGCGTTCTGAGCCGACTGCGCTGAGGGCGTCACAGGACTCACCGCCGGGCATGCCCGGCGGTTTTCATTTACGCCGCCGTCACATTCGCCTTGTCTGCGGCGCCCATCAGGTCGGCCTCCGTGTCCGCCCACTGATCCTTGACCGCAAGGATGCGCGGCAGACTGTCGAGAAAGGCGGTTACGACCTCGGGGTCGAAGTGGCGGCCGCTCTCGTCGCGCATGAACGCCACCGCATCGTCGACCGACCACGCCCGCTTATATGGGCGCACGCTGGTCAGTGCATCAAAGACATCGGCGATGGCAACCAGGCGGGCCATCACCGGAATCTCCTCGCCCGCCAGCCCGTTGGGATAGCCGCTGCCGTCCCACTTTTCGTGGTGGTTCAGGGCAATGGTGGCGGCCATTTTCAGCATGCCAGAGGGATGCTCGCCAAGAATGCGTGCGCCAATCACGGTGTGCTGGCGCATGATCACCCATTCTTCGGGGGTGAGGCGCCCTGGCTTCGACAAAATCGCATCGGGAATGCCGATCTTGCCAATATCGTGCATGGGTGCCGCGTGCAGCAATTCCTGAGCGGTCTGTTCCGAGTAACCCAGGGTCAGCGCGACGATCTGCGCGTAATGGCTCATGCGTATAACGTGCTTGCCGGTCTCGTTGTCCTTGAATTCCGCCGCACGGCCCAGACACTGGACGATATGCAGGCGGGTCTTCAGAACCTCGTCGGCGCGAACCAGCGACAAGTGTGTGCGCACGCGCGCCTGCACGATGTGCGGGTTGAAGGGCTTGGTGATGTAGTCCACCGCGCCCAGTTCCAGGCCGGCATGCTCGTCGGCCACGTCAGCCAGCGCGGTCACGAAAATCACGGGAATCGGGCTGGTCCAGGGGTCCTCTTTGAGACGGCGGCAGACGTCGTAACCCGACAGCCCGGGCATCATCACATCCAGCAGGATCAGGTCGGGCCGATCGGAGCGGACCAGATTCAGCGCCGACTCGCCGTCCTTCGCAAACAGCAGCCGGTAGCGATCGTGCAAGGTGTGGCGAAGCACCTGCAAGTTGGTCGCTTCATCGTCGACCAGCAGCAAGGTGGGGCGGGCGTCCTGCAAATGCCTCATTGTGGGTCCTTCATATGAGTGTGGTACAGCCGCGTTGGGCAAGAAGATGCTCCAGCAGTTCCGCTGCGTCTTCGAATTCAAATGCATTGAAGGCACTGCGCAGGCGTCGCGCATCGGCATGAGCACCTTCCCCTTCCAGCGCCTGACAAACGACGTCGAGCGCATGATCGTTCAGCTCGTTGCCGCGTGTGTAACGCAAGAGTGTGCCGATGGCGTGGACAATATCGACGCCCGCATCGACCGGCACCCCCGGCGCTGCGGGCACAGTCGCCTGCCCGGCCACATGCGCGTCGAGCGCTTGACGCACGTCCAAGAGGGCCCGCTGCAAGGCCTGAACCTTGGGCAAGACAGATTCACTGCGACCGGCTCGCAACTGATCTTCGATTTCACCCGCGAGGCGCGCCACAATCGGCAAGGCCAGGTTGCCCGCCGCACCCCGCAAGCCGTGCGCACTGAACCGCAATGTCTCCCGGTCCGAGTCGCCGGCGAGCGCCTGCGGCAACGGGTACTGCTGTTCGACCTTCGCCAGGAAGGCGCTCAACGCCGTGGCAAGCTGCTCACGATTGCCCCACAGGGTCACCCCGGCGTCCCAGTCGACGTTGGGCACGGCGTCGGTAGTCGGCCGGCGGGCCGGAACGGCGGCACGGCTCTGCCCCTCTGTCACGCGCGCGATCTCATTGAACAAAGCGGGCGGGTCGAGCGGCTTGAGTGCAAAACCATCCATTCCGGCACGCCGTGCCGCCTCGCGATCAGCCTCCATGACACTGGCCGTCAGCGCAATGACCGGCGTAGTGGGTATGCCCTGGGTGCGTTCATGCTGGCGGATCAACCGGGTTGCCTGCAGGCCATCCACACCGGGCATGTGCACATCCATCAGCACGACGTCAAATGCGCCCTGCGCCTTCACGTACTGGGCCAGCGCCTCGCTGCCGTCGTTTGCGTGAGTCACGTGATGCCCCTGACGTTCGAGTGTCAGTGCGAGCAGCTGCAGATTCTGTGCGACATCGTCGGCAATCAAGATGTTCAGGGGCGGCAGCGCGCAGATATCACCGCGATCACCCTCGGCCTCTGGCGCCTTGCCTTCGGGCAGAGGCAGATGGACATGAAAGGTGCTGCCCAGACCCGGCGTACTCTCGACATCAATCTTGCCGCCCATCAGTTCGACGAGCTGGCGCGCGATTGTCGTGCCCAGCCCTGTACCGCCGAAGCGGCGGCTTATCGAAGCGTCGGCCTGCGTGAACGGCGAGAATATCGAATCGATTTCCTGCGGCGTCATGCCGATGCCCGTATCGCGCACCTGCAGGTGAGCGCCCGCGGCATCGTAGGCAAACACCACTTCCACACTGCCTTGAGCGGTGAACTTGATTGCATTGCCCACGAGGTTGGTCAGGATCTGCAGTACCCGCAAGGGATCACCCCGGAAATGCACGGGCATGTCGTCGGGGTAACGCGTCAGCAGCTGCAACCCCTTCTCGGTGGCAGCCAGCCGCATCGATGACTCGATCTGCATGGCCAGCGCCTTGAGCGAGAAATCGGTGCATTCCAGCTCCAGCCGCCCCTTTTCCATTTTTGTGGTGTCGAGGATATCGTTCAAGAGGCGCAGAAGCGATCGCGACGCCTGGCGGATCGTATCGAGGTGGGCTCGCTGAGTCGGCGCCAGGTCCGTTTGCAACAACAGCTCACTGAACCCGATGATGGACTTCATGGGCGTGCGGAGCTCGTGGCTCATGTTGGCCAGGAACGTACTCTTCGCGGCCGCCGCCTGCTCGGCGCGTTCCGCCGCTTCCCGCAGAGACGCCTCAAGCGAGATC